>NZ_KV833976.1:131711-183110 GCF_001837725.1 Enterococcus sp. HMSC072F02 | reverse complement strand
AAGCTTGCATCTGCGGTAATAAGTCCAACCAATTTAAAAACATAAGGAGCTGTTTTTACTTGGCTATTCTTATTACATTAAGCCAAATTTATGTAAAAATGTTGAAAGCCATTTTCACAAAATTTTTCTTAATACTCGAAACTAAACAGCTTTTTCACAACTTCCTCAGAAAAACGATTAAAATTCATTCACAAAGAAATCGAATAAACGCTGTTCAGATGAATTTACACGATGAGAAAGTTTCGGATGCCATTGGACACCAAGGATTTTGTGCATATTATCTTTACTTTGGACTGCTTCAATGAGTCCATCGTTGGAAAAGGCGATGGCTTTTAACAAAGGAGAAAGATCTTTGACTGCCTGATGATGATAGGAATTCACAAAGTATGAATCAGGGAGAAGGTCACTTAATAAACTGTCCGAAACGATTTTGACTTCGTGAGTTGCAAACTGCGGGGCAGTGGGCTGTTGTTCGTGTTTTACAGACCATTTTGGATATAATGAAAGATCTTGATAAAGTGTTCCCTCCAACACGACATTCAATAGTTGAAGTCCTCGGCAGACTGCAAAAATCGGTTTTCTTTGTTTCAATGCTTCCAAGATCAATGCCTGTTCGAATTGGTCTCGTTGAATATTTGTTTCCGTCAGTTTGGGATGAGGGTCTTCCATGTAAAGTTGCGGACTAACATCCTGACCGCCTGCAAGAATGAATTTGTCGATTTTCTCAATTAGTTGAGGCGCTGAATCTGGATACATGACTGGCAGAATAAGAGGTAATCCTTGAGCATCTAAAACTGCATCCACAAATCCCTGCGGTGTATAGCTTACTTGATTTCCTTGGAAAGTATCTGTCGCTCGAATCAGTTGATTCCCGGCAATGCCGATGATTGGTTTCATTTTTATTCCCCCTAAAGTAGACTAATTGTAACAAGGATTTAAAAAAATTTAAACTATGTAAGACTTGCCCCTATACTTATCTGTTCTTGCTGTGTTACTATCTGTAAAGAGAATTTTCGTGTGAAATTCATGACGATAGTTGAAAATATTGCTTAATTTGTTATAATAAAAAGTAAGCAGAAATAAAAAGGTTGGGCGTAAGCTTCAAGGATCTAGTTCTTCAAGGGGTGAGAAGGACATTTTATTGAAGGGGCCTGCCTATACTAAGTTATCTTTAGAGGTACATACTTTCAATGAAAAAAGAAAGCATGTACCTCTTTTTTAAATCGAAAGGAAGTGAAGCAAGTGTTAGAAGCTTTGGAACAAATCCGAAAAGCAGAAGAAGAAAATGAGAAGCGTGCTCGAACCCTACGGCAGCAGTTGAAGACCTATGCAGAAGAAAAAGAGCAAGAATTGGAGATAATCCAAACGAACAGTCGGCAACAGCTGAAACAGTTGGTAGAAGAAAAAGAACAATTCGAAAAGCAAGAATTAGAAAAAGAAAAAATGAAATTGAAAGCAGAAGCAGACAAGGTGCAAGCAACTTTGAAAGACCAATATCAAAAGCATCAGAGTCAAGCAATCGGTGCAATCATTGAAAGGGTGAAAGAAACTTATGGCCGTCACTAAGATGGAAAAAGTGACCCTCATTTCAGATAAAAGAAATCAGGAGAGGATTTTACAAGCAGTACAAGGAATCCAAAATGTTGAAATCCGGGATCTGTATCAAAATAGAACAAACAACCAGTGGGTAGAAAAATATTTTCCAGATACCACGATTATTGATAAAGAAGCAAAATTAAGCGCTTTAGGCAATCGGCTGAAAGACATCCAAGAAGCTATCCAATTCATACAACACCACGGCGATAGCCGTCAAAAGAAACTCCATTTGAAACGTCAAGAACTTTCCTTACAAGACTTGGAAGCAAATTATTCCGAAGAAAATTTCATGAATAAATTAGAAGAAGTCCTTGATTTAAAAGAAAAGTGGGAACAGCTAACTGAAAAACGTGATCGTTTAGAAGGAGAGGAAGAATGGCTTCTTCATTGGCAACAGCTGGATATTGCTCCAAGTATGTATGCAAGTAAGACGACCATTTTTGAGATGGGGACTGTGAGTGCAGCAAATTTTGAAAGTTTCAAGGAAGAACTAAGTAAGCTTGATGACGTTTATATGGAAGAAATAGATTATACGCCAAAACAAGTTTATCTTTCGTATGTTGCTTTAAAAAAATCAGCTGCTGCTATAGAAGAAATTGCTGGGAAATACGGGTTCAATAAAGAAACGTATCCTTATGAACAAAATCCTAAAGAAAAACTGCAAGAAACCAAACAGCAATTGTCCGTTGTTCACGAGCACCAAAAGAAGATAACGACAGCGTTAGGTCAGTGCAGCGGCTATATCCAAGAATTTGAATGGGTAGAAGAAGTCACACTTGCCGTTGCAGAACGAGAAAAAGTAAAAGAACGGTTTATCCATGCGACTTATCTGATCGTTTTGCAAGGTTGGGTAGATGCAGAAGAAAAACAGAATTTGATGCATGTGTTAACCGAAACTGTATCAGAAGAAGATATATATATTAGTTTCGAAACACCAAACTCAGAAGAGATTCAGCAGGAAGTCC
Organism: Enterococcus sp. HMSC072F02; assembly: GCF_001837725.1. Classification (NCBI taxonomy): domain Bacteria; kingdom Bacillati; phylum Bacillota; class Bacilli; order Lactobacillales; family Enterococcaceae; genus Enterococcus; species Enterococcus sp. HMSC072F02. Next base: position 180,549 of record NZ_KV833976.1, on the reverse strand, counting down.
CTACTAAATTGAAAAACCATCCGCTTATCGAACCTTTTGAATTGCTGACTGAAATGTACAGTCTGCCAAAATATGAAGAAGTAGATCCAACGCCTTGGATGACACCATTTTATCTTGTCTTCTTCGGGATGATGGTCGCAGATGTTGGTTACGGATTGCTGATGCTCATTGGGACAATACTAGCTCAAAAACTACTTGTTTTACCACGTGGGATGAAACGTTTCGTAAAATTCTTTGAGATTCTCTCGGTACCATCGATCATCTGGGGATTGATCTACAGTTCATTTTTCGGACAGGCATTACCAAAAGAACTATTTGGCATCCGCTTGCCTTTCCCAATCCTATCTACAACGGATGACGTCAATACGATTTTGATTTTATCCGTGATTTTCGGTCTGATACAGATCTTGGTTGGATTATTTGTGGCAGCAAAGGAAAATATCAGGAGAAAAGATTACTTGAGTGCTGTCAGTGATGGATTTGCCTGGCAAGGGATCCTGATTGGGATCGTTATTGCATTGATTGGTGCCATGTTGATAAAAAATACAGCATTTGTTTATCTTGGCGCGGGGCTATCGATCATTGCTGCTTTATGTATCTTAATCGTGCCGATTATCCAATCGCCGTCTAAAGTCAAGGGTGCTGCCAAAGGAGCGTATAATCTTTACGGATTGACGGGTTATATCGGTGATTTAGTCAGTTATACACGTTTGATGGCATTAGGTATTTCAGGCGGAAGTATTGGCGCGGCATTCAATATGCTGGTTACTTTCATGCCGCCAGCCGCTCGATTCAGTGTAGGGATCCTTTTGATCATCGCTTTACACGCACTGAATATGTTTTTGACACTGTTGAGTGCCTATGTCCATGGTGCACGATTGCAGTATGTCGAATTTTTTGGAAAATTTTATACAGGAGGCGGACGTGCCTTTGACCCGCTGAAAACGGCGGAAAAATACGTCAACATCAATCATAAGAAAAAAAACAATAAATAATTGGAGGATTTTTATACAATGATGGATTACTTAATTAGTCAAAATGGTGGAATGGTATTTGCAGTATTAGCGATGGCAACAGCGACGATTTTTTCAGGGATCGGTTCAGCTAAAGGTGTTGGAATGACAGGTGAGGCAGCAGCAGCGTTAACAACAAGTCAACCCGAAAAATTCGGACAGGCTCTGATTCTGCAATTGCTTCCAGGTACGCAAGGGTTGTATGGATTCGTTATCGCCTTTTTGATTTTTATCAACTTAGGAAATGATATGTCAGTTGTACAAGGTTTGAACTTTTTAGGCGCTTCTCTGCCGATTGCTTTTACAGGCTTGTTTTCAGGTATTGCCCAAGGGAAAGTTGCAGCAGCAGGTATCCAAATTTTAGCGAAAAAACCTGAACATGCTACAAAAGGAATCATTTTTGCTGCGATGGTTGAAACATATGCGATTTTAGGTTTCGTTATTTCCTTCCTATTAGTATTGAATGCCTAAGCATAAAGGAGGAAAAGCAGATGAACGCCATTGAAAAAATCATCTCTCAGATGAATGAAGCAGCAGAGCAAGAAAGAGCGGCGTTAGAGCAAGAAGAGCGAATGAAGATCGATCAAAACTTTGAACAAAAACGTACGCAAATCGAAACAGAACATCAAAAACAAAAAGAAAAACAAATCGAATTACTTGAAAAAAAATACCGTCAGCTTAGGAATCGCCAACAAGTAGAAGTACGACAAGAAAATTTGAACGCGAAGCAGGAATTTTTACGACGATTGTTTGCAGATGCAATAGCTGAAATGGAGAATTGGGATGAATCTGAACAAATCCAGTTTATCAAAAATTCATTGTATTCATTACCTTTGACAGGCAAAGTAACATTCATTGCTGGAGAAAAATCAGCAGCTTATCTTTCTCAGACATTGCTGGATGAATGGAACAATGAACTTCCCTTTACGATGGTTTTAAGCGATGAATCTGTTGCTGGTCAAGCTGGTTTTCTGATAAACGATCAAGGAGTTCAGTATAACTTTCTTTTCAGCAGCCTTGTACAAGATATCCAAGGAACGATGAGTTTTGAGATTGCCAATCAATTATTCGAATAAGGAGGGATCAGTGTATGGAATACCACGAACTAAATCCCTTGATTCGCGGAAGAGAGCTTGAACTTTTGTCCAATGAGACATTTGAACGGATGATTCAAACCAATTCTGTCGAAGCACTTGGTGAGATATTGAAATCCACGATTTACAGTCCATATATCTATGACGGGTATGAATATGACTTTGAACAGAATCTTTTAAAGGAGCAGAGCCGTCTATTTCGCTGGTTAAAGGAATCAGCACCGGAGCCTGAAATCGTTTGGATCTATACGATGCGTTATACTTTCCATAATCTGAAGGTTTTGACAAAAGCCGAGATGACAAATCAAAATCTGGACCATTTGTATATCGACGATGGATTTTATTCATTAGAAACCTTGAAGGATGCCATTCATACGCAAGTTTCAAATGAACTCCCTGAAAGTATTATGGATAGTATACGAGAAGTCCGCGATTATTTTGAAGAGTCTACCATTCTTCAGGGAATCGATGTGATCTATGATCGGCAGTTTTTGACAGAGCAGCGACGGCTTGCCGATAAGCTAGGATATCAAGAATTGCTGAAAGAAGTCATTGCTTTTATTGACTTGACCAATATCACAACGATGGCTCGAGGAATATTGCAGAAAAGAACATATGGGTTCATGACGACGGTGCTTTCCAGTTCGGGAAGTATCGAAAAAGAAGTATTTTTGAACTTTGTAGATAAAGATATGGAAGCTTACACGAACTTTCTATTAGAGACAGATTATGCTGAGTTTCTGCGTCCTGTCATCCGTGAGGGAAATCTTGATCTCGTAAAGCTTGAACAGTTGAAAGATGATTATCTAAGTTCATTGTATCAAGAAGCACAAACCCAGGCTTTCGGACCACTGCCACTACTAGCCTTTTTGAACGCAAAAGAGGTAGAAAGTAAAAACCTTCGTTTACTGGTTATCGGCAAAAGAAGCCATTTTGAACCAGAAACAATCAGAAAGCGGGTGAGACAAGTCTATGACGTATAAGATCGGTGTAGTTGGCGACAAAGATTCTGTTTTGCCATTCAAATTGTTTGGCTTTGATGTTCGTTATGGTACAACCAAGCAGACCGTTCGTCAGGCAATTGAAGAAATGGCAAAGAATGAGTATGGCGTGATTTATGTCACGGAGCAATGTGCAGCACTGAGCCCAGAAACGATCGAACGTTACAAAGAACAAATGATACCTGCTATCGTATTGATTCCCAACCATCAAGGATCATTAGGGATTGGGCTGGAAGAAATTCAAAAAAACGTAGAAAAAGCAGTAGGTCAAAATATCTTATAGTATGAAAAGGAGATAGAAATTTTGCAAATTGGAAAAATCATAAAAGTCTCCGGACCTCTTGTAATGGCTGAGAACATGTCTGATGCCAGTATCCAGGACATGTGTTTAGTGGGAGATCTAGGAGTTATCGGAGAAATTATCGAGATGCGTGGCGATGTGGCGTCTATTCAAGTATATGAAGAGACCTCAGGAATTGGTCCAGGCGAACCGGTTCGTTCTACTGGTGAAGCTTTATCTGTTGAATTAGGACCAGGGATCATTTCACAAATGTTTGACGGAATCCAACGGCCATTAGATACCTTTATGGAAATCACACAAAGTAATTTCTTAGGACGGGGAGTCCAATTGCCTGCATTGGATCATGAGAAAAAATGGTGGTTCGAACCCACATTAGAAGCCGGAGAAACGGTTAGTGCTGGCGATGTGATTGGAATCGTAGAAGAAACAAAAGTTATCAAACACAAAATCATGGTGCCAAATGGGATAAAAGGTACGATCAAAACAATCGAAAAAGGATCGTTCACTATTGATGAAACCGTATGTGTCGTTGAAACTGAAAATGGTGACAAAAACTTGACGATGCTCCAAAAATGGCCAGTCAGACGTAGTCGGCCAATCAAAGAAAAATTAAACCCTGATGCACCGATGATCACCGGACAGCGAGTGATCGATACGTTCTTCCCAGTGACAAAGGGGGGAGCAGCAGCTGTTCCTGGTCCATTTGGTGCAGGAAAAACAGTCGTTCAGCATCAAATCGCAAAATGGGCCGATGTGGACATGGTCGTTTATGTGGGATGCGGTGAACGTGGAAATGAGATGACGGATGTTTTAAATGAATTTCCTGAATTGATTGACCCTAATACAGGAGAATCATTGATGGAACGTACGGTATTGATTGCCAATACATCTAACATGCCGGTAGCGGCTCGAGAAGCTTCTATCTATACGGGAATCACGATTGCGGAATATTTCCGTGACATGGGTTATGACGTTGCTATCATGGCTGACTCCACTTCACGATGGGCAGAAGCACTTCGTGAGATGAGCGGACGTTTGGAAGAAATGCCTGGTGATGAAGGTTATCCAGCTTATCTTGGTTCCCGTCTTGCGGAATACTATGAACGATCTGGAAGAGTCATTGCTTTAGGATCAGAAGGTCGCGAAGGAAGTATAACCGCAATCAGTGCTGTATCGCCTTCTGGAGGGGATATTTCGGAACCAGTCACACAAAATACATTGCGGGTCGTAAAAGTATTCTGGGGACTTGATTCGACTTTAGCCCAAAAAAGACATTTTCCTTCAATCGATTGGATCCAAAGTTATTCTCTTTATTCAACAGAAGTAGGGAAGTACATGGATCATATCCTTCAAGCTGACTGGGCATCCATGGTCACTGAGGGCATGCGTATTTTGCAGGAAGAACAGCAGCTGAATGAAATCGTGCGTTTGGTAGGGATTGATTCCCTTTCAGATAATGACCGTCTGACATTAGAAGTGGCAAAATCCATTCGTGAAGATTATTTGCAGCAAAATGCTTTTGATGATGTTGATACATTCACTTCAAGAGAGAAACAATTCAAAATGTTGAAGATGATCTTGACCTTTGGTGAAGAAGGACGCCGTGCGTTGTCGTTAGGTGCTTATTTAAGTGAGATCATGGACGGTACCGTGTCGATTCGTGAAAGGATCGGACGAAGCAAATATATCCCGGAAACAGAATTAGAAAAACTAGATCAAATTATCGGTGAAATCAAACAAACGATGCAAACAATCGTTTCAGAAGGAGGCATGAGCAATGATTAAAGAATATCGTACGATCGGTGAAGTCGTCGGTCCATTGATGGCGGTTGAAAAAGTTGCTGGTGTCAAATATGAAGAATTAATCGAAGTCCGTATGCAAAATGGCGAGATTCGTCGTGGACAAGTATTGGAAGTCCAAGAAGATAAAGCAATGGTCCAAATATTTGAAGGAACAAGTGGGATCAATTTACGTGACTCTTCTGTACGATTTTTAGGACATCCTTTAGAACTAGGTGTATCGGAAGACATGATCGGTCGAGTATTCGATGGCTTGGGACGTCCAAAAGATAATGGACCAGAAATCCTGCCTGAAAAGTATTTGGATATTAACGGAGAAGTAATCAATCCAGTAGCTCGGGATTACCCAGATGAGTTTATCCAAACAGGTATCTCTGCAATCGATCATTTGAACACATTAGTTCGTGGACAAAAATTACCAGTATTTTCTGGTTCTGGTCTTCCTCACAAAGAATTAGCTGCTCAGATTGCGCGACAAGCAACGGTACTTGATTCATCAGATGATTTCGCCGTAGTCTTTGCTGCTATTGGAATCACTTTTGAAGAAGCAGAATTTTTCATGGAAGATTTTCGACAAACTGGTGCAATCGACCGTTCTGTCATGTTCATGAATTTAGCAAACGACCCTGCAATCGAACGTATTGCTACTCCTCGTATGGCTTTGACTGCTGCAGAATATCTTGCTTATGAAAAAGGAATGCATGTATTGGTTATCATGACAGACATGACCAACTATGCAGAGGCATTGCGAGAGATTTCTGCAGCACGGCGAGAAGTTCCAGGAAGAAGAGGCTATCCTGGGTATCTTTACACGAACTTAGCTACTTTGTTCGAACGAGCAGGAAGGATCCGCGGACTAAAAGGATCAGTTACTCAAATTCCGATTTTAACAATGCCAGAAGACGATAAGACACATCCGATCCCTGACTTGACCGGTTATATTACAGAAGGCCAGATCATCTTGACTAGAGAGCTTTATAAGAGTGGGATACAACCACCAATTGATGTACTTCCGTCTCTTTCGCGGTTAAAAGATAAAGGAACTGGACCCGGAAAGACAAGAGAAGACCATGCGGCTACGATGAATCAGCTTTTTGCAGCCTATGCACAAGGAAAACAGGCAAAAGAATTAGCCGTAGTTTTAGGAGAATCTGCTTTATCTGATGTAGACAAGATCTATGCGAAGTTTGCTGAGCGGTTTGAAAAAGAATATGTCAATCAAGGATTCTACACGAACCGTTCGATTACTGAAACACTTGATCTAGGGTGGGAACTGCTATCGATGTTGCCAAGAACCGAATTAAAACGAATCAAAGACGACATGCTGGACAAATATCTGCCAGAAGGGAAGTGAGTTCTGATGGCACGATTGAATGTGAATCCGACCCGCATGGAATTGACCCGATTGAAAAAACAGTTGACAACTGCCACAAGAGGGCATAAATTATTAAAAGATAAGCAAGATGAACTGATGCGTCAATTCATTCTGTTGATTCGAAAGAACAACCAACTGCGTCAAGAAATGGAAGAGTCCATGACAGAAGCAATGTCTGATTTTGTATTGGCAAATGCTTCAATCACGGAACCTTTCATCGAAGAATTGTTTGCTTTGCCGGCGGAAAACGTTGATTTATCTATCGTAGACAAAAATATCATGAGTGTAAAAGTACCTGTGATGAATTTTGAATATGATGAACAGCTGACAGACACCCCTTTGGAATACGGGTATTTGAATTCCAGTGCCGAACTGGATCGGTCAATCGATCGGTTTACTACCTTGCTTCCAAAACTTTTGGAACTGACAGAAATCGAAAAAACTTGTCAGCTAATGGCAAGTGAGATCGAAAAGACACGTCGGCGAGTCAATGCATTAGAATATATGACGATCCCTCAATTAGAAGAAACAATCTATTATATTCGTATGAAGCTAGAAGAAAACGAGCGCGCAGAAGTAACAAGGTTGATCAAAGTAAAAAATATGGGTACCACTGACTAAGTGGTATCCTTTTTTAAAAGAGGAAAACGATGATTAAACAAAACAAACAAATAAAGAAACGCTTGCCGGCCGTTCAGCTTCTCGCATTAGGATTTTTTCTCCTGATTTTAGTTGGCGGTGGTCTACTTACCCTGCCATTTTTTAGTAATAGTGGGCATGGGACAAATTTTATCGATGCGCTTTTCACTGCAACTTCTGCCGTCTGCGTGACGGGATTGACGACATTGAATACAGCAGAACATTGGAACAGTGCTGGTCAGTTTTTGATCATGCTTTTGATTGAGATTGGCGGTCTTGGTTTTATGATGGTTCCGATTCTATGCTTTGCATTGATAAAGAAAAAAGTCAGTCTCAGCACACGTATCATATTAAAAGAAGCGCTAAATCTAGAAGAAGTATCAGGTGTGATGAAGCTCATGCTTTACATCCTGAAATTGGCCTTTGTGATCCAATTGATTGGTACGATTGCTTTATCTTTTGTATTCGTGCCTGAATTTGGCTGGTTGAAAGGGATCTGGTACAGTTTGTTCCACGCAATCTCTAGTTTTTGTAATGCAGGGTTTGATTTGTTAGGAGACAGTTTAGCCAATCACCAGCAAAATGTTTATTTGATCATGGTGGTATCTGCTTTGATTATTTCTGGCGGATTAGGCTTTATCGTTTGGCGTGACTTATTAGAATATCATCAGAAAAAGAAGATGACGATTCATTCAAAAATCGCATTAACCGTTACAGGTACCCTTTTATTAGGCGGTTTCGTTGTGTTCTTTTTCACAGAACACAATGGGGCAACATTAGTGGAAGGGAATATGTTTCAACGATTGGCAAATACTTTTTTTATGAGTGTAACACCTAGAACGGCTGGATATTATTCAGTTGATTATCTCCATATGAGTCATGCCGGTCTGATCTTAACGATGTTTTTGATGTACATTGGCGGAACATCTGGGTCGACTGCCGGCGGATTGAAAACAACTACGTTAGGTGTGTTGCTGATCCAGATGCGTTCGATGTTGAAAGGACGTACGAGAGCGGAAGCATTTGGCCGTACAATCCGTCAAGGCGCAGTGTTGCGAGCACTCACGTTGTTTTTTATCACGTTGACACTGTGTGTAGTCGCCATCATGATTTTATCAGTGACTGAAACGATACCTAAAACTTCTGGCATCGAATATATTGCTTTTGAGGTCTTCTCTGCATTTGGAACAGTAGGACTTACGATGGGATTGACGCCAGACTTGACTGCAATAGGGAAATTGATTATTATAGCGCTTATGTACATTGGACGAGTTGGGGTATTGACTGTGGTCTTCTCTCTGATGACAAAAGCACAAAGAACTCAATCAAAATACAAATATCCAGAAGAAAGTGTCATGATTGGATAATTTCATCTTCTGACAGAAATCTAGTGATCTAGCAAAATAAGAAAATAAAATATAAGACAAATTTTTTTGCTGTTTGGTTACTTTAAGTGCAAAATGTTCATTTGCTTTTTGAGGCACTATCCGTTGTTGAACTTCGGGTAGTGCCTCTTTTTTATCGAAAGGAATCAATCAGCTATGATTCCTTTATTTATCAATAGATTATAATTCATATTTTTTTATTTTTTCTTTTACGATACTTAGTCCAGAAGCTAAAATCTCAAGGTTGTTTGAAGATAGGGAAATACGAACGTATGCATCCGGTTGTGCTCGCGTAGTAAAGCGTCGGGAATGATAGAGTCGGATGCCGTTAGACAGAAAGTCATTCTCAATCCTCTTAGGATCAATCTCAGGATCAACTGGAAGAATTCGATAATAAGGAACACGATTCGTTGGTTTTTCTACTTTGAAAAGAGAATCAAAAAGCTGATTAGCTCTTTTCGTAAGATTTAATTTAGTTTCTAAGATTCTATTTGCTTCATTTGAATGGAGGATTTGAGTGATGACCTCCACATCTAATCCAGAAGTTTTCACATTTATATTAAAAATTGCTTGTTCTATCTTGCTTTGGACATGTACTGGAGCTACAAGATAAGCAACTCGCAATCCAGAACAAATAAATTTTGTCATTCCAGCTAAGTAGATTGTTTGGTTAGGTAACAATTTTTGGAAAGGAGGAATAATCTTATGTTGATAATAAGTTGTTAAAAAAGAATGGATATCATCTTCGATAACCCATAGACCTTCTTTTTCAATTACTTCGGCTAATTGCTCTCGTCTTTGGTGAGAGATTTGAAACCCTATAGGATTATTGCAAGAAGGCATAAGAAAGACACCATGGATCTTCTTTTTTCTACATTCCTGAATCAATATATCAGGTCGCATTCCTTGCTCGTCAAAATCAATTGGAACGATCTCTAAATGATATAATTGAGCCAATTCAATGAAATTAGCGTACGTATATCGGTCTGTTGCTATTCTATCACCTGGAGAGAAAAGTGCAGAAAGTGTGATAGCCAATCCATTTTGAACACCGGAAACAATAGACAGAGATTCTAAAGACGGAATGACTCCTTGAGTTTTTAACCAATTTGCTGCAGTAGTCAATTGAAAATTTGTGCCTTTGGGATCTTGGTAATTAAGCAAACCAACAAGATTTGGGTTATTACCAGTTGATTGAATAAACGGGACAACGAATTTATTACATTCTTCAAAAGAACTAACCAGACCAAAATCAATGATATGTTCGGTTACTTCATTGGTAGAGATGGTAATGGATTCAAAGACATTGGGAGAAATAAAAGTGCCACTTCCAATATTCGTATACAGCAAACCTTTCTCAATTCCGTATTTATAAGCCTTGCCAACGGTAGTAAAATTTAAATCTAAATAATCAGCTAGCTCTCTTTGGGAGGGTAACTGAGTGTTTTTCTGTAATTTATTCTTTAAAATATCTTGTTCTAATTGTTGAATCAACGATCGATAATAAGGACGCTTCAATTTTTGTTTGTCTGGCCGCCAAGTTAACGGGTAGTTGTCATAAGAATTAATAGGCATTTTCTCCACTCCTTAAAATTGTATACCATACAATTTTACCATTGATTGTATTGATTTTAGAAGTTAATCTTTTGTGAGGAGGGAATTGTCTATGAAAATTATTAATTTTGAGGAAGTAGTAGCTTCTTTTAGTTTTGAAGAAGCGATCCAAGTAATGAAAAAATGTTTCTTTGATTATGAAAGTGGTAAAATCAGCCAAAATCCTCGATTGGTGGAAATTTTACCGGACGGAAAAGACAAAAATGTGTTTGCGATGATGCCTGCCTATTTGGGAGAGAATAGATATTTTGGAACAAAAGTCATTACCGCTTTCTCGGATAATCATCAGTATCATTTACCTTCTCATTTAGGAGAGATTTTCTTGTTTGATGCTCAAAACGGACTACCCAGAGCATTGATAAACGCAAATGCAGTCACTTGGATTCGAACAGCTGCTGTATCTGCGCTAGCAACAGATTACTTAGCAGATCAGCATGCAGAAACACTTGCTTTAATTGGAGCTGGTCAACAAGCATTGTCGCATTTGGCTGCGATTTCTACCATTCGTCGCATCACTACAGTGTTTGTTTACGATATTTTAGAAGAAAGACGAAATGCTTTTATCGCTAATGCTAAAAATCAGTATCCTAAAATGACGTTTATAAATGCAATATCAGTAGAAGATGCAGTACGCTCAGCGGAAATCATTTGTACGTTGACCCCTAGTAAAGAGGCATTTCTTCAAAAAGAGTGGGTAAGGGAAGACGCACATATCAATGCTGTGGGCACGTTTACTCCTAATACAAGAGAGATAAGTACACCATTGATGGAAACTTCTCAAATCTATGTAGATGATTACTCAGCTGCCTTAACAGAAAGCGGAGACCTACTTATAGCCATGTCAGAAGGAGATTTAGAGGAATCTTGTATTGTTGGTACATTAGGCGAATTAGTTTCTGGGAAAAAAACATTTTACAAAGGAGAATCGAGTCCGACGATTTTCGACGCAGTTGGTCTAGCTGTTGAAGATCTTTGCTGTGCAGAATATATTTATAACAAATTAGAGAGAGGATCTTTAAAATGAACTTAGATTATTACGTAGTTGATGCATTTGCAGATGAGGTGTTCAAAGGAAATCCAGCAGCAGTGTATGTTCTAGAAGAATGGCTGCCAGAAGGTACGATGCAAAAAATTGCCATTGAAAACAATTTATCTGAAACAGCATTTACAGTGAAGAAAAATCAAGGATTTGAGCTTAGATGGTTTACGCCAGATCGAGAAATCGATCTTTGTGGTCACGCGACATTAGCAACAGCATTTGTTTTATTTAACTATTACAAAATACTTGATGAAACGATTAAATTTTCTACTCAAAGCGGTAATCTATTTGTGACAAGAATTGAAGATTATTATTGCATGGATTTTCCTAGTATTATGCCAAAAAAAGTACCAATATTGTCTGAATATGAAGAAGCGATAGGGGCTAAGATTAAAGAAGCCTACTTAGCACGTGATTTATTTTTCGTATTAGAAGATGAAAAAGCGGTGGCTAAATTGCAGCCAGATTTCACAAGTATCAAAAATTTTGATTTAGGAATAGGGGTCATCGTGACAGCAGAAAGTGTACAAGAAGACTTTGTTTCTAGAACCTTCTTTCCAAAATTAACAATCAATGAAGATCCAGTATGTGGATCAGCACATTCTAATCTTATTCCTTATTGGGCAAAAAGAATGAGTAAAACAAAATTGTCAGCTTACCAAATGTCATCAAGGGGCGGGTATCTAGAGTGTGAATTAAAAGAAGATCGTGTGATAATAGGAGGAAAAGCAGTTTTGTTTTCTAAGGGAACCTCGTTTATTTGATTTCTTTCAAATGAACTAAAAATAAATAAGTGTAGAGTGGCAGCCTTATAGCTACAATAGTTGTTAAAAAAAGACGCAAACTTTTTCAATTTAAAGAAAGTTTGCGTCTCATTTTAATTATTGGCGTTTGTTTTTTGTTCAATCAAGAGCAAAATGCCCCTACTAACTAGCCTCGGATGACTTCGATTTTATAACCATCAGGGTCAATGACAAAGTAGTAAGAAGGCGCAGTGCCAGGTAATCCTTTTAAGTCAGTAATTTCAAGACCTGCAGCTTTATGCTGTTCATGTAATTTTTCTAAATCATCAGCTGCAATAGCGATATGACCATAACCATTTCCTAAATCATAGGCACCATGATCGTAGTTATAAGTCAACTCCAATTCATAGTCATCCCCAGGAAGTGTCAAATAAACAAGTGTAAATTTGTTTTCTGGAAAATCACGGCGGCGGCTTTCTTCAAAACCAAATGCCTTTTGATAAAATTCGATTGATGCTTCAAGATCTTTCACTCGAACACATGTGTGAGCCATTTTCATAGATTCATCTCTCCCTTTCCTTTTATTTAATCATAACAAAAAGAAGTAAGGAAATAGTTGATTTGTGCTTGTTCATGAGAAATTTCTCATGTAAAATGGATAGAAAATAAAACTGTTAAGGTGGAAACTATTCATGGATAAACCAATTTTTGGTGAAAAAAAGCAATTTGCTGATTATCAAACCCGTTATGCAGCATATATCGTCATAGAAAGAGATCAGCAGATTGCAGTAATCGAGGCTCCAAATGGTGCTTTTTTTCTTCCTGGCGGGGAAATTGAAGGAGATGAGACGAAAGAACAAGCAATCGTTCGTGAGCTAGTAGAAGAAATGGGGATTGCGGCAGAAATTGCTTTCTATCTGGGAGAAGCAGATGAGTACTTTTACTCGAATTATCGTGCAACTTATTACTATAATCCAGGATATTTCTTTGCTGCTGATTCTTGGAAGCGTATAGGAGAACCCACAGAAAAGACCAATAAAATCTGGTGGGTCAGCCCCCAAGAAGCACTTGAAAAATTGAAACGTGGCAGCCATCGATGGGCAGTCGAGAGATGGGTCGAAAAAAATAAAAAATAAAAACTGAAAGAAAGCGAGTAGACCAGCTTTCTCTCAGTTTTTTATTTATTACAGAACGTATTTTTTGATTGCTTCAGCTACGCCGTGTTCGTCGTTCGATGAAGTGATGACATTTGCTGCTTCTTTGACAAGAGAAACGGCATTTCCCATAGCTACTCCTAGACCAGCATATTCAATCATGGATAAGTCGTTCTCGTTATCTCCGATAGCCATGATTTCATCTTGATCAATACCAAGATGCTGTCCGAGATTCGCAACTGCCGCACCTTTACTTGCTTCTTTATTTAGTACTTCAAAGTAATAGGGTGCACTTTTGACCGTTGTGTATTTATCACGGAAAGTTTGTGGTAAACGTGCAATTGCTGCGTCTAAAATTTCTGGTTCGTCGATCATCATCATTTTGACGATGTTCATGTCTGGTGTCATTTCTTCAGGTGTTCGATATTTTAGCGGCATCTTGACTAAGCTTGCTTCGTGGATCGTATAAGCGCTGATATCTCGATTAGGTGTGTAGATCGCTTTGTCATCAATCGAATGGAGATGACTGCCAACACGGCGTGCCATCACTTCGATCTCTAGAAAATCTTCATGAGTCAGACCGTGACGGGCAATGATTTTACCTGATTTTGTTTGTTGTACGAGTGCCCCATTATAAGTAATAACGTAATCATTATCTTGAAAAAGGTCCAGCTCATTTAACTGTTCTTGGACACCTGGTAAGGGGCGACCAGTACATAAAACGATTGAGACCCCTTTTGCAACAGCAGCGGCAATCGCTTCTTTTACTTCTTTTGTTACTTCTCTTTTCTCATTTAATAAAGTACCATCGATGTCGATAGCGACTAGTTTGATAGCCATAATTTCCTCCAATATATTTCAGTTTATTTCAATCAATGCGCCATTACGGATATGGCTGGCAAATTCTTGATAAGTTTCATCAAATAAATCATAATGATCACGCAAGGATGGGTCAACCATTTCTTTTGGAAAGAAAAATCGCTCATCTCCTTGTTCTTGTCCCGCTAAAGCGGCAACAAGCTGACTAACCTGTGATAATTCTATCAAAGTTCCGTCATTTCGCAAAATCTCGATTTGCGTACGATGTCTGCCTTGTTCTGGGCGATAAAAATCATAAGGCAGATCGTAGCTAGAGTTGACAGCAGTGTAATAAACAGGGTTATAGCCAACCTTTTCTACTAACAAAGTGAGTTTTTGAATCAAATTTGAATCTCGGTTGCCAGAAAAAGTGGCGGATTTCAGTGGTTTACGATTCAAAAAACGTTTAGCTAAATCATTTAAAATAGGATCAGCAGATTCAGACCATTGAGTAAAGTAAGTACCCAAGACCCCATCATCAAGTTTGAGGTATTCTTCTAAAGTAAAGCTTCCGTCAAGAAATGGCAAGAGTAGTTGAGAGTGTAGTTCAAAACTGCTGGCATCTTCTTGATACAACTCGTGCGCGCGATGAAGCAGATGCTCCAAGATCACTTCCATACCACGGGAAACAGGATGGAAGTACACTTGCACATACATTTGATATCGGCTAACGATATAATCTTCCACTGCATGCATGCCGCTCATGGAAAAGGCGATCCCGCCTTCATATGGACGAATCACACGTAATATTCGGGTAAGGTCAAATGTTCCATACTCCGTTCCGGTGAAATAAGCATCCCGAAGCAAATAGTCCATTCGATCTGCATCGATCTGGCTGGAAATCATTTGGACAACTTGCGGATTAGAGTAGGTTTTTTGGATCACGCTCGCTACTTTTTCAGGAAAACCTTCTTCTACTCGGTTAAGGATCTGATACACCTCTGTTTCTGGAGAAGTGATGATCTCTACAGTGATAGCCTCGTGATTCGTATGGAAGATGTGCTCGAATGTATGAGAGTAAGGACCGTGACCGACATCATGCAATAGTGCCGCACATAAAGTTACTAGCCGTTCCTGATCATCCCAGCCTCCGTTGCCTATCTTTTCTTTTGGAAAATTTCGAGAAAAGATATCGCAAATTCGTCTTGAAATCTCATAAACACCTAATGAATGGGTAAAACGGCTATGTTCTGCTCCGTGAAAAGTGAAAGAAGCAGTGCCTAATTGTTTGATTCGTCGCAGACGTTGGACTTCTTTCGAGTTGATCAAATCTAAGATTACTTGATGCTGGACATGGATATAGTTATGGACTGGGTCACGAAAAACTTTCTCCATAGGCAGCATTTGATATTTATAAGGGGTTGTCATATTGTAGCTCCTTTATGTTATTGCGTTGTTCCATTCTCTGGATTTGGTTGTTCCATTGCTCCAGCTGGATTTCTTTTTTTAGCCAGTCGGTAGAATCCAGTAAATCACTTGCAGAATACAGCTTTTCAAAAGCTTTTGCAAATGCTTCTTTGACTTCTTCTACGAGAAGGGGATAGTCAAGCAGTTCTTCAAGTGTTGCCATTGTGGCGGGATCGACTGCAGGATAGCCATTTGTACCAAAGCTTTCTTTTAAAGCAGATTGATAAAATCGTTTCATGACTTGCCCACGCTTTTCCTGATTACCGTTGACACTTAAGTACATCATAACAGAAATCCCATTTTTGATGCGACGCTGAGCGATGCCGGCAAATTTTTTGCCATGGATGCTTAAATCATAAGTTCCAGGACAATAAGAATGGGTGATTTCGAATGCTTGAATCGGTGCCTTCGGAAAGGCGTATTTAGTCAATCGGAGCATTTGCTCGTAAGCTCCATCGATGGTTATTTTTTTTTGGTCATTCTGGGGGAAAATCAAAGAAATATTCAAAATCCCTTCGTCTGATACGATTCCTAATCCACCTGAGTTTCTGATTACCGGAGCATAACCTGCATCTTTCAGTGTTTGGATCCCGTCTCTAAGAAAAGGTGTCCGAACATCTTTCATACCTAAGATGACGGTGCAGTCATATTGCCAGAAATGCAAAAAGATCTGCTGGTGTTCTTTGGAATATTCCGTTAATATATCTGTTAATGCGAAAGGGGAAAAGTCGTTTTTTTGATAAATGTGCTGATCTAGTCGAATCGCAGGGTTCATTCAACCGGCTCCTTTTTATAAATTCATATTTTCTACAATATTATACTCTAAATTCAAGGAGTTGTTTTGGAAAAAAGGTTTTCTGTAAAAATGGACAAGTTGGTTGACAAAACAAAAGAAACTAGGAACAATGTAGCTATGAGAAGTAAAGGAGAATGAAGAATGGAATTATCACAAGGAACACCGATTTCGATCAAATTGCGTACAAAAGTGAAACAACAAGGGGAAGTGCAAGATTTTTATTTTGATTTGAAAGGGCAAATGGTAACGATTGGCGATACGCTGTACATACGGTATAAAGAGATGCAGGAGGAAACAGGCGATGAAATCCCTGTAACGATCAAATTAGTTCCAGATGGTCATGTACAGCTGATTCGTGCAGGAGAAATGCGAATGCGTTTGAAATTTGGTTATAAAGAACGGTTAGAAACAGCCTACCGAACACCATACGGTATGATTCAGATTGCTACCTTTACGAAAGAACTGCATGTAAGTTTGAAAGACCGTCCCACAGCAGGAAAGGTTCGGATCGATTATGATTTGTTCATGGGACTAGAAAAAATCGGCGAATATTATTTGACATTGGATTTTACAGCGTAAATATAAAAGAAAAGTTTGATTTTTTGTGTCTGATTTTGTATGATAAGGAGTAGACTGTGAAAGGACGTGTCCTGATTGGAAATTAGTGTATTTGAAGGTGCAAACAAAAGCGAATTATCAATGATCGAAGTAGCACACGCGATCTTAGAACAACGTGGCGATGTCATGGATTTTTCTGATTTAGCCAACCAAATCCAAAACTATCTTGGTAAATCAGACAGTGAAATTCGTGATTCACTCGCACAATTTTATACTGACTTGAATATTGACGGCAGCTTTATCTCATTAGGGGATAATCGTTGGGGCTTGCGTTCATGGTATGCTATCGATTCGATCGATGAAGAAGTAAACCATGGAATGGACGAAGAGGATGAAGATACTCCGCGTCGCCGTAAACGCAAGAAAGTCAACGCCTTTATCAATGATGATGAAGACGCGATCGATTACAATGACGATGACCCAGAAGATACAGATCTGACAGAAGAAGACGACGATGATCTGTTTGATGACGATGATGATGAAGATGAAGAAATCGCTGCTTATAATTCTGACTTGCAAGAAATTGGAGCAGATGACCCAACAGATGATGAAGAAGACTTGCCTGGGAATATCGAAGAAGATTTAAGTATCATAGACGAAGACGATGATGATGAAGACTATGAAGAGGAAGAATTTTCTGACTCTGAAAAAGAATAAACATCATTTACTGTAGAGGCTGTGACGGAAGTGGTCAACTTCAAGAAATTTCCACTTATTTCCGAAGAAGCTACTTCTAGAACACCGTGTATCAGAGGTTGCAACAGAGACGTTGAAGCTATCAGAATAAGAAGGTGTGACATGATTTTTGTCACACCTTCTTTTTTGTATATAAAAATTCAAAGTAAATACATAAAAAATAAAATAATTGAAACTTTTAGCGTACCTTGTACGTCATATTAAGTGAGGCGGAAAGGAGTGGAGAATGATTTTTACTGGATATAAGAAAAAACGGCAGATTGAAAAATACCGTCACCTGCTGAATGGACTCATCGAAACTGATTATCAAAAAATGTTCCGTATCACGATGAATTACGTACATGATAAAGAAGAGGCCTTAGATGTGATGCAAGATAGTTTCCATAAAGCACTGAAGTATTTTGAAAAAGAAAAAGAAATCGAGCATTTTAGTGCATGGTTTTACCGGATATTGATCCGCACGGCATTAGATAGTTGGCGCAGACAAAAAAGGACACCTGTTGACTTATTTGAAATTCAAGATATCCCGCAGCAATTACCTTTAGAAACTTCCGTTGCAGAACTTCATATGATTTTAGATAAAATAGACAGTCCGGAAAAAGAGATTCTGATCCTTTACTTTTTTGAAGGATTTCGTTTGAAAGAAATTGCGACTATCTTAGATATGAACGAAAACACAGTTAAAACAAAAATGTATCGTTCACTGAATGTTTTACGTCAAATCCTAGAATGAAGGAGAGAAGACCGCTATGTATTCTCAAAAAGAAAAGTTAAAAAAACTAAAGAAAACTTATAAAGAACAAGAAATTCCAAGAGGGCTTCAAGAGGAGATCCGCCAGCGTTTTCTTATCGAAGAGCAATCATTCATAAAAGCAAGACGGAGAAAGAGACGCCTCCAAGGGTTCGGAGTATCTTTGGCTATCGTGATGATTACAACAAGTAGTCTCCTTTTTAATAGTCAAGTTCGAAGCTTTGCAGAAGACTTGCCAATTTTAGGATCAGTCATTGAATTGATCTTAGGTGAACGTTTTACTGATCAATCTGAAAAAATAGATATTCAAGTACCGAAGATCCATACTCAAAATGAGAAAGAAAACAAAACGATTCATGGATTAAACCAAAAATACTTTCACGAAGGACAAGCAGATTTTAAAAAAGCTGAAAAAGAATACGGAAATCTTGAAACGGATCATTACCAAGTTCTGGGTGATTATCAGAAAATCGTAGACGATGACCGGTTTCTTGTGATCGAAAGACAGATTACCCAAACAGCAGCGGATAGCCACGTTGAAAAAAGATACGACACGATCGACAAGAAAAACAGTGTCCAGCTCTCACTTCCGCTGTTATTCAAAGATGACACCTATTTATCTGTTTTGACAAAAGAAGTCAAGCGGCAAATGGCCGAACAAGTCAAGGAAGATCCGTCTAAGTACTATTGGACTGAACAAGATATTCAAGAAGGAACGATAGAAAAACCAACACTTGTTACACCAACACGAAGTTTTTATTTGAATAAAGAACATCAATTAGTTCTAACTTTTTCTCAATATGAAATTGCTCCTGGTTATATGGGAACACCAGAATTTGTCATTCCCAAGTCCGTGACAAAAACGATTTTGGCATCGGAAGATTATCTGGATCATTAGGCGAGAAGTAGTTGCGACTAGCAGTTTCAATTCTTTACAGTTATTTTCAAGTAAGTAATTAAGAAGAGAAAAAGAGAAAGAAGAGATATAGTGAAAAGAAATTATTTAGTTATCAGTATCATTGCTTTATCCGTGCTTTTATTTTTCGAAGTCACTTCGGTTGCCTCCTTGATCAGCGAAGAGAAAGGACAAGTAACTTCTTCGGAGCGTTCGTCACAAGCTTTCAAACAATCAGAACAATCAACGAATAAAAACAAGTCGACTGAAACAGCTAGCGTCAACGAATCCACTCAAGAATCAGTGAAATCAACACAAAGTCAATCAACTGAACCAGAACCAACACAAGAAAGTACAGAAGCTGTCCAAGATCCGACTGTCAAAAGTATTGCCATCAGTTTTGATGATGGACCAGGAGCGACTACGACACCACAGCTTTTGCAAATACTTAAAGAAAAAAACGTGCATGCTACTTTTTTTGTTTTAGGAGAAAATACGGCGCAACATCCTGAAATTGTGAAGCAGACAGCTGAAGCAGGACACGAGATCGGCAATCACACGTATGATCATCAGGATCTGGCGACGCTTTCTGCCCAGTCGATTACGGAGGAAGTGACAAAAACAGACACTGAGATCAAAAAAGCCACTGGCAAAACCTCCCCTTTCGTTCGTCCGCCCTATGGTTCGATCACAAGTGTAGGAGCAAGTGTTATCCAGCGGCCAATCATCGAATGGTCGGTCGATTCAGAAGATTGGAAGACAAGAAATCCTGATTTGATTTTACAGAAGATCCAAGCAACAGTATACGATGGTGCAATTATTTTATTCCATGATATTTATCCTGAAACGATTCGTGCCGTTCCTCAAGTGATCGATTATCTGCAAGAGCAAGGGTACCGCATTACGACAGTGGGGGATTTATTAGGACATCCAACGACTGTCGAGAACTATTATGGCAGAAACGATCATCGGCCAGTCCAGTAAGTGAAAACAAGTATACTTATAATAAAAAACTGTCCGCCAATTTTTTTGGTGGACAGTTTTCACTTGAAAAATAAAGAAGCAAACATTCGGAAGTTATGCTAAAATGGCAATAGAACGCGTCCTGAGGGAATCGAACCCCCGTCTCAAGAACCGGAATCTTACGTGATATCCACTACACTAAGGACGCAAGCACTGGGATAATTGTAACTAAACAGATAAAAAATTACAAGGGGATTGGACAAAAAAATGAAATTTGAGCAAAATTTTTCACAAAAACAGCAGCAGACACAGAAACTAGCCATGACGCAACAGTTGCAGCAGTCCATCCAAGTTTTACAATATAACAGTGAAGAGCTGTTGGCATTCGTTGAGAACCAAGCAATGGAAAATCCATTGGTGGAAGTTGTTGAGCCGGAATGGCAGCCAGATTACATAAAAGCTTCTTCATCTTCTTATGAAGGAGAAGAGACAAATTACCTAAATCAGATTCCTGATACAAAAGGGTCTTTATTTGATTCATTGATCGAACAAGTCCATTTGAATTATCGAGATACTTTTTTAAGGAAAATCGTTCTTTATCTTGTAGAATACATCGATTTGAACGGATTTTTGACGATTAGTTTAGAGGAAGCTGGAAAAGAGATCGGAGCGACGCCTATTCAAATGCTCGATGCATTGACACTGATCCAGCAATTAGAACCAGCTGGAGTAGGTGCACGTAGTTTGCAAGAATGTCTCATGCTTCAAACGGAACGGGATGATTATGCGCCGGAACTAGCCTACATCGTGCTAGAAGAATGTTTTGAGCAATTGGTGGAGCGAAAATGGAAAGAGATTGCGCAGCGTTTTTCTGTTGATTTACACGCTGTTCAGCAAATATTCGACTATTTGCAAACATTGAGCCCAAGTCCAGGACGAATTTTCGACCGTAGTAGCGAATTGTACATTATTCCTGATGTCCGGGTATTAGTGGACGATGGAAATGTACAAGTCATCTCAAACCGAAAAAACCAACCGAATATCCGATTCCAAGAGACCTACTTCAAGCAAATGTCACAACAAGCAGATAAAGAAACTGAAAATTATTTAAAAGAACGGAAACAGGAATTCGAATGGTTGAAGAAAACGATCCTCCAACGCGGGGATACAATTTTGCGGGTTGCTCAAGTCATTGTTTCTCGGCAAAAAGCTTTCTTTATCGACAAGGAGCGGCCCATCAAACCTCTTACGTTAAAGGAAGTTGCGACCGAGATAAATGTGCATGAATCTACGGTC
Source organism: Enterococcus sp. HMSC072F02 (assembly GCF_001837725.1). Classification (NCBI taxonomy): domain Bacteria; kingdom Bacillati; phylum Bacillota; class Bacilli; order Lactobacillales; family Enterococcaceae; genus Enterococcus; species Enterococcus sp. HMSC072F02. The sequence goes on along the minus strand of NZ_KV833976.1, from coordinate 159,111 downwards.
AGTCGAGCAGTCAACGGGAAATATTTGGAAACAGATTTCGGTGTATTTGAGTTAAAGAAATTTTTCACTGCAAGAATCCCTACTAACGGTGCAGAACAGACAGAAGATCTTTCGGCAGATACTGCGAAGAAAAAGTTGCAGGAATTAGTTGATCAAGAAGACAAAAGCAAGCCGTTGTCGGACCAGAAATTGGTTGAATTGCTGAAAAAAGATGAGATAGCGATTTCAAGACGGACAGTAGCAAAATACCGTGATTTATTAGGAATCCCGAGTTCATCAAAAAGAAAACGTTATGATAATTAATCATCCAAAAGATCAGAAAAAGTATTTTACTTTTTCTGATCTTTTTAGTTGAAAAACGAAAGCAAAACTGTTAGACTAACAGTCGTGAGGTTGAGATTTCCCTTTATTGATGTGAAATTCGAAAAGTTAATTTCTTTTTTTTATCGTATATGGGTCGTTTTAAGTCTACATTGGACGCAAAGTGTCCAACTAAGGAGATCGCTATGCTAGATGAAATAAAAATGATTGAATCTGTTGCACCAGATATTATCGAAGTGTTGCAAGAACGCTATAAAATTTTACGAAATATCTATTGGATGCAGCCGATTGGACGTCGAAGTTTATCAGAAAGTATGGGGATAACAGAACGAGTATTGCGAACAGAAACAGACCTTTTGAAAAATCTGAATTTGATCGATACCTCAAAAAGCGGTATGACGCTGACAACTAAGGGTGAAGAAGTTTATCAAAGTCTTGAAAACTTCATGGATCAGCTTTTAGGTACGCATCAAACCGAACAACAGTTGGCAGAATATTTTGGTAATCAGCGCTGTATCGTTGTTTCAGGAAACAGCGAAGAGCAAACCAAAGTGGCTGATGCATTCGGCGAAGCGCTGAGTGAAGCCTTAGACCGACTGCTTCCGGAAGGCGAGAATATCATCGCTGTGATGGGAGGAACCACCATGGCAGTTGTAGCAGAACAGTTGTCTAATCTGGAAAATAAAAAACGGCATAACCTATTTGTCCCTGCAAGAGGCGGGATCGGTGAAGCGATAACTGTACAGGCAAATTCTGTCAGTGCAAGAATGGCTGCCAAAGCAAACGGAAACCACCGTGCACTTTATGTTCCGGAGCAATTAAGTCTGGCAACTTACAATTCTTTACTCAATGAGCCATCTATCCAAGAAGTCTTAAACTTGATTAGTGAGGCGAATTGTGTTATTCATAGTATTGGGCGTGCATTACACATGGCAGCACGTCGAAAGATGACTGAAAAAGAATTAGTCATGCTGAAACAAGCAAATGCTGTAGCGGAATCCTTTGGCTACTTTTTCAATGAAAAAGGCGAAGTTGTTTATAAGGTCCCTAGGATCGGCATAGAATTGCAAGATTTGGCGAAAGTCCCAATCATCATGGCGATAGCGGGCGGAAAATCAAAAGCCAAAGCAATTCGAGCTTATATGAAAAATGCACCAAAACAAACGTGGCTCATCACTGATGAAGCTGCTGCAAACGAGATTTTAAAAGGGGTAACCCTTTAAAATAAATATTTTTTTGATTTTCATAAGGAGGAAATCTTAAATGACAGTTAAAGTAGGTATTAATGGTTTTGGACGTATTGGACGTCTAGCATTCCGTCGTATCCAAGATGTAGATGGAATCGAAGTAGTAGCAATTAACGACTTGACAGATGCTAAAATGTTGGCACACTTGTTAAAATACGACACAACTCAAGGACGTTTCAACGGAACAGTTGAAGTTCATGAAGGTTCATTCAACGTAAACGGAAAAGAAGTTAAAGTATTAGCTAACCGCAACCCAGAAGAATTACCATGGGGCGAACTAGGCGTAGATATCGTTCTAGAATGTACTGGTTTCTTCACTTCTAAATCAGCAGCTGAAAAACATTTGACAGCTGGTGCTAAACGCGTTGTTATCTCTGCTCCTGGCGGAAACGATGTTCCAACAATCGTTTATAACACAAACCACGAAACATTAACTGGTAAAGAAACAGTTATCTCAGGTGCTTCATGTACAACTAACTGTTTAGCTCCTATGGCTAAAACATTGAACGACAAATTTGGTGTTGTTGAAGGATTAATGACAACTATCCACGCTTACACAGGTGACCAAATGACTCTAGACGGACCTCATCCTAAAGGTGACTTCCGCCGTGCACGCGCTGCTGCTGCAAACATCGTTCCTAACTCAACAGGTGCTGCTAAAGCTATCGGTTTAGTAATCCCTGAATTGAACGGTAAATTAGACGGAGCTGCTCAACGTGTTCCTGTACCAACAGGTTCATTAACAGAATTAGTAACAGTTCTTGAAAAAGAAGTAACTGTTGACGAAATCAACGCAGCAATGAAAGAAGCTTCAAACGAATCTTACGGATACAACACAGACGAAATCGTTTCTTCAGATATCGTTGGTATGACTTACGGTTCATTATTTGATGCTACACAAACTAAAGTAATGACAGTTGGCGACAAACAATTAGTTAAAACTGTTGCTTGGTACGACAACGAAATGTCATACACTGCACAATTAGTACGTACTTTAGAATACTTCGCTAACTTATAAGATAGACAAACGTACAAGTGTAAATGATAGACATGTACATTTAAAAGCGGGGAAGCAATCGCGCTTCTTCCGCTTTTTTTGATAATAAGTTTATTCAGGAGGAAATAAAATGGCTAAGAAAACAGTGAAAGATATCGATTTAAAAGACAAAAAAGTTCTTGTCCGTGTTGACTTCAATGTTCCTTTGAAAGACGGCGTGATCACTGACGACACTCGTATCAAAGCAGCATTGCCAACAATCAACTACGTTTTAGAACAAGGCGGAAAAGCAATCCTTTTCTCTCACCTTGGACGTGTAAAAACAGAAGAAGATAAAGAAGGAAAATCTTTAGCTCCAGTTGCAAAACGTCTAGGCGAATTATTAGGTAAAGAAGTAACATTCGTACCTGAAACTCGCGGAGAACAATTAGAAGAAGCAATCCGCAACATGAAAGATGGCGACGTTGTCGTATTTGAAAACACACGTTTTGAAGATGTTGATGGTAAAAAAGAAAGCAAAAACGATACAGAGCTAGGTAAATACTGGGCTTCATTAGGTGATGTATTTGTTAACGATGCTTTCGGTACAGCTCACCGTGCGCATGCTTCTAACGTAGGTATCGCTTCAACTGGTATCCCAACAGTTGCTGGATTCTTGATGGAAAAAGAAATCAAGTTCATCGGTGAAGCAGTAGAAGAACCAAAACGCCCAATGATCGCAATCCTTGGTGGCGCAAAAGTTTCTGATAAAATCGGCGTAATCGAAAACTTGATTCCTAAAGCAGACAAAATCTTGATTGGTGGCGGAATGACTTACACATTCTACGAAGCAAAAGGAATCAAGATCGGTAACTCTCTAGTAGAAGCTGACAAAGTAGAACTAGCAAAAGAATTGATCGAAAAAGCAGGCGACAAACTTGTCTTGCCAATCGACAATGTCTGTGCACCAGAATTTTCAAATGATGTAGAAACACAAGTAATCGAAGGAGACATTCCTGACGGTTTGATGGCTTTAGACATCGGCCCAGCATCAGTAAAATTATTTGCTGATACATTACAAGGTGCAAAAACAGTTGTTTGGAACGGACCTATGGGTGTATTTGAAATGAGTAACTTTGCTAAAGGTACAATCGGTGTTTGTGAAGCAATCGCTAACTTAGAAGGCGCAACAACAATCATCGGCGGCGGAGACTCAGCTGCAGCAGCAGAACAATTAGGTTTTGCTGACAAATTCACACACATCTCAACAGGTGGCGGCGCAAGCTTGGAATTGCTTGAAGGTAAAGAATTACCAGGACTAGCAGCAATCAACGATAAATAAACAGCCAAGTTTGCTCTATTCTGACGAGTGATCGATCAAAAGGTGAAAGGAGTTTTCATGACTCCCTAGCCATTTTTCAATAAATTAAGGAGTGTGTTCCTCAATGCGTAAACCTATTATCGCAGGTAACTGGAAAATGAACAAAACTGCATCCGAAGCAAAAGAATTTGCTGAAGCAGTAAAAAACAAAATCCCTTCAAATGACAAGGTTGATTCAGTCATCGGATCTCCTGCATTATTCTTACAAGAATTAATGACATCAGCTGAAGGTACAGAACTAAAAATCTCAGCACAAAACTGCTACTGGGAAAACTCAGGTGCGTTCACTGGTGAAACTTCACCAGCAGCTCTTGCTGATCTAGGTGTTCACTATGTGATCATCGGACATTCAGAACGTCGTGAATATTTCCATGAAACAGACGAAGACATCAATAAAAAAGCAAAAGCTATCTTTGCAAACGGTATGACACCAATCTTATGCTGTGGCGAATCTTTAGAAACATATGAAGCAGGCAAAACTGCTGAATGGATCGAAGGACAAATTACAGCTGGTTTAGCTGATCTTTCAGCTGAGCAAGTGTCAAACATGGTGATTGCTTATGAACCAATCTGGGCAATCGGTACTGGTAAATCAGCTGACGCACAAATCGCTGACGAAATTTGTGGTGTTGTACGTCAAACAGTTGAAAAACTTTATGGAAAAGAAGTATCAGAAGCTGTTCGTATCCAATACGGCGGTTCTGTAAAACCAGAAAATATTGCTGAATACATGGCAAAAGAAAATGTTGACGGTGCTTTAGTCGGCGGCGCAAGCTTGCAAGCAGATTCATTCTTGTCATTGTTAGACGCTGTAAAATAATTGATGAAAATTTGCGAAAAATGCAAGAAATGTTTGCACTAATGAGCAAAATTAACTAAAATCGTATATGAGGGAAATCCCTTAGGAAAAAACAAACTCAAAGGAGAGACAAAACATGTCAATTATTACTGATGTTTACGCTCGCGAGATCTTAGACTCACGTGGTAACCCAACAATCGAAGTAGAAGTATACACAGAAAGCGGAGCTTTTGGCCGCGGAATGGTTCCTTCAGGTGCTTCAACTGGTGAATACGAAGCAGTTGAATTACGTGACGGAGACAAAGCTCGTTATGGCGGTAAAGGTGTAACTAAAGCTGTCGACAACGTAAACAACATCATTGCTGAAGCAATCATTGGCTACGATGTTCGTGACCAAATGGCTATCGACAAAGCTATGATCGCTTTAGACGGAACTCCTAACAAAGGTAAATTAGGTGCGAACGCTATTTTAGGTGTTTCTATCGCTGTTGCACGTGCAGCTGCTGACTACCTAGAAGTACCTTTATACCACTACCTAGGCGGATTCAACACGAAAGTATTGCCAACACCAATGATGAACATCATCAACGGCGGATCACATGCTGATAACTCAATCGACTTCCAAGAATTCATGATCATGCCTGTTGGCGCTCCAACATTCAAAGAAGCTCTACGTATGGGTGCTGAAGTATTCCACGCATTAGCTTCAATCTTGAAAGCTCGCGGATTAGCAACTTCTGTTGGTGACGAAGGTGGATTTGCTCCAAACCTTGGTTCAAACGAAGAAGGTTTCGAAGTAATCATCGAAGCAATCGAAAAAGCTGGCTATGTACCTGGTAAAGACGTTGTTCTTGCTATGGATGCTGCTTCTTCAGAATTCTACGACAAAGAAAAAGGCGTTTACGTACTAGCTGACTCAGGCGAAGGCGAAAAAACAACTGACGAAATGATCAAATTCTACGAAGAATTAGTTTCTAAATATCCAATCATCTCAATCGAAGACGGATTAGACGAAAACGACTGGGACGGATTCAAGAAATTAACTGACGTATTAGGCGACAAAGTTCAATTAGTTGGTGACGACTTGTTCGTAACAAACACTCAAAAATTATCTGAAGGTATCGAAAAAGGAATTGCTAACTCAATCCTTATCAAAGTGAACCAAATCGGTACATTAACAGAAACTTTCGAAGCTATCGAAATGGCTAAAGAAGCTGGCTACACAGCAGTTGTATCTCACCGTTCTGGTGAAACAGAAGATTCAACAATCTCTGATATCGCTGTTGCAACAAACGCTGGTCAAATCAAAACAGGTTCTCTATCACGTACTGACCGTATTGCTAAATACAATCAATTACTACGTATCGAAGACCAACTTGGTGAAGTTGCAGAATACAAAGGTTTGAAATCTTTCTACAACTTGAAAAACAAATAATTCTTTTCTAATGAAGATACATGATCGACCGATTGAAAGATAGACGAGCATGATCACTTAGTTAAGTAATCAGACTCTCTACCTGCTGATTTCAGCAAGTAGAGAGTTTTTTTGTTGTGAAAATCATTTGATGAATAAATCTCTTTTTTAAGAACAGAAAAATCGGGAGAGTACATAAATTATTATAATACAACTGTTTATTTATATATATCATATAAACCCTATTATATAAATATCCGTATTTATTAAAAATAACTCATAATTTTATTTTTGTAACTGGCTTCTGTATATAATATTTACAAATATCGATACGAGACAATCGTATCGAAAAAAGTCAGTTATCAAGAGATAACATCGTATAGGACCTTTTAAGGATAGAACAATAAGAGAGGAGGAAGCAGTCTTCGTTTCATTCATATCCTTTTACGCTCGGATAGGATGATTCTCTTCAAAAAGGGGTTGGCAATCTTCCTCTTTCGATAAAAATCATTTGAACAGGGAGACAGAAAAATGAAAAAATTTAGATAATTACAATGATAAAAATTATAAATATGGGATAACTACAAATATTTTTGGGATGGATCCGACTTACTGTTCTAAAATCGTCTGGCAAGCTTATTGGTATGCTTCGGCTGCCGTGCAAGTAGGAGGGATGTATCAGCCGCTTATTGCTTTGCCATACGATCTTCCTGATTATTTTGATGAAAGAGCGATCCATATCTTAACATGGGAGAATTGATGATGAGAAGGAGGATTTCTAAAAAAAGAAATTACTGTTCTAAGATTTTTATTTCGATAGGTTTACTGTTAGGGGGTACATGGCTCTATCAATTTCCAATCAAGAAACATATAGCTACACGAGCACTGTATCAATTATTAGAGGAGGAATACCAATTAACCGATTATGATATTTTTATTTCAAGAGTGGTGAAAGATACGAAAAGTGGTAGAGGCGGTGTCAGTATTTTTTTCATGGTAAGGAATAGTGTGTATGTGTATGAATATGACTACTCTCTTGAAGAAAATAATTGGCTACGTGGTTATTACGTAAGTAGGAGTAGCTATAGATCATGTGATACTCTTATTTTCAACGATGAGGAATAAAATGATTTGACTATAGAAGAACAGTTCAACGAAGTAGCTTCTCTTGTTTTTTTACTTGGTTGGATTTACTAGCGTAGAGGCAAGAATTGGAAAGCCATTTACTTGGAAAAGGGGAATGTGACGCTGCTTTTGTCACGCCCTTTTTTCTGTGGCCTCTCTTATTTGTAAATCTAGGTGCACTCCAATACAATAAAAGAAACAGCAAAGGAGAAGATTAGATGAAAAAAGAAGAAAAAATTGCGATTTTACAAGAGATCATCCGAATAAAATCAGTGAATGGGAACGAAGGCGAAGTAGCAGCTTATTTGAATAAGATTTTGGAAAAACATGGCATAATAGGTGAAATCGTTTCTTACAGTAATGGTAGAGATAATCTGATTGCTCAATTCCAAAAAGGGCAATCAGGAAAAGTGTTAGGCCTATCTGGTCATATGGATGTCGTGGCGGCGGGGAATGAATCGTCTTGGACCTATGCGCCCTTTGCAGCAGAAATCCATGGGAATCGTTTGTATGGACGTGGTGCTACAGATATGAAGAGTGGCTTGGCGGCGATGGTGATTGCCATGATCGAGCTCAAAGAGTCAGGAAAACCATTTAACGGAACAGTCAAATTATTAGCCACTGTCGGAGAAGAAGTGGGTGAATTAGGTGGGGAACAGCTCACGAAAGCAGGCTATGTGGATGACTTAGATGCCTTGATCATCGGAGAGCCAACTAATTACAGTTTGATGTACACACACATGGGATCAATCAACTATACGGTCATCTCGCACGGAAAAGAAGCGCATAGCTCTATGCCAGACCAAGGCTATAATGCGATCAATCATCTAAATGAATTCATTACGAAAGCAAATGCTGAAATGAATTACCTCGCTGAAACAATCGAGAATCCCGTCTTAGGAAAAACAATCCATAATGTCACGTTGATCAGCGGTGGCAATCAAGTAAACAGCATTCCGAGCCACGCGCAGCTTCAAGGGAATATCCGATCGATTCCTGAATATCCAAATGATAAAATCATTACATTACTGCAATCAATCGTCAAGGAATTGAATCAAGAGACAGACTACCATTTGGAATTGACGATCGATTACAACAAAATACCTGTCAAAGCTGATCCAGATTCTCCTTTGATTCATTGCATTCAGCAACAATTCAGTCAGCCATTACCTTTAGTTGGAGCGGCAGCAACCACAGATGCAGCCGAATTTACAAAAGCTGACCACTCCTTCGATTTTGTCGTCTTTGGGCCTGGTGTCGTTACTTTGCCTCATCAAGTAGATGAGTATGTCGAGCTCGATAATTATTTAGATATGATCGAAAAATATCAAGCCATTATTTTATCTTACTTAGCGTAAGTTTTTTTAATCGATGAAAAATAGAGCCAGATGAGCAACTTTTTGCTCATTTGGCTCTGTTTGTTCATCCTATTTTTTTCTTGGAATATATCAAGCGCTGCGGCAACATAGTGATGACTAATGTAACAACGACGATAGATAGCAGACGGTCAAGGTAGTCTGTGCCCGCCTGTACCAAGATCACACTGATGGTTTGATCGAAACCTAACCCATGTAACAATTGGACGATCATGCTAGATCCTGAGGAAGTGATTCCGCCAAATAACTGAACGGTAATGATCGAAGAGACAATCGTTCCAGGTACAGACAAAATCAAAGCGAGTAATAAGAGTTTCAAACGTTTTTTATCTTTGTTGAGATACCTTGGTAAAATCAATCCAGCCAACAAACCTGTGAGGATTTGGATCGGTGAATAATACAGTGAAAAAATATCTGTAGTCACCCCGCTTAATACCCCACTGGATAGTCCTGTCAACATTCCTGGTATGGGACCAAGTAACGCGCCAGCAAAAATCGTTCCAATAGAGTCTAGATAGATTGGCAAACGAAGCCATAAAGCAATCGTTCCTCCAACATAATTGATCCCAATACACAAAGCCATCATTGTAAGTACGCGAGTTGCCATCTTGTTTTTATTCATTTTGTCAGCCCATCTTTAACCTTTCCAAATCTTTCATAATCGTTTCTTCTTGTGCATTTAAAAGAACGGTTAAAAACTTTTGGAAAAAAAGAAGAGTATCTACTTTTGTCATAATTTTACTGTTAGCAGGTTTCTGCCAAAATTCATAACGGTCAACCAATGTTTGTCCACGACTTAGTCCTTCAGTTTCTACAGCAGTGAAGCTTTTAAAGCCTTCACAGATGGACTCATCGATAAAATAAGCAACAGCTAACGGATCATTGATGACACACCCCAAGATTCTTTCTTGTTTCCAGTGAAAGTCAAAATAAAAACGAGTGATCGTTTTTAGATACTCTCCCACTTCAGGATTCATTTGGCAGCAATATTCAAGGATAGTCGGTGTCAAGACGATTTCTCTTGTCACATCTAACCCAACCATTTCTATCGGTTGTTTGAGCTTCTCGAATACATAAGAAGCTGCTTCAGGATCACACCAGTAATTGTATTCAGCAACTGGTGAACAGTTACCATGGCTTTTGTAAGTTCCGCCCATTGAGACAAAACGATCCATATGTTTTCCAACAGATGGGTTGTTTTTCAAAGCAGAAGCGATATTGGTCAAAGGACCCAAAGCAATGACTGATGTATCTGTTTTTTCTTTGAAATAATCAGCCAGAAAATCAACTGCATGGAGCGATTCTGCCTGTTTTGCTAAGACCATCGGGAAATTTGTGTCCCCTAATCCATCCAACCCATGAGTGTCTTGCGCACTAATGAAAGGTTGCTTCAAAGGTTTTTCCATTCCTTGATAAACAGGAATATCTAAACGATCACAGCGTTCCAAACATTTCAGCACATTCTGCGTACCGATATCTACAGGGACATTCCCGCAAACAACGGTAATAGCAACTACTTCGATATCAGGGGATTTGACAGCTAGTGATAAAGCTAAAGTGTCGTCGATCCCTGGATCGCAATCAATAATTACTTTTCGCATTATTTCCAATCTCCTTTCTTTAGAGATACTTAGTTTTTTATTCTGGGAAGTTTCCGAACCAGTCCAAGACGAGCGTCTTGTTTATAATGCACGAAATTAGTATACTGGCTTTTATTGTGAATGTAAATGCTCTCTTACAAGTAAATCTATTGAGAAGAACTTTAAGTAAATGATACAATGAAAAGGAAATGGAATTTACGTGTGCCGAAGAAAAAGAATCCTATTGATCGGTATATTGTATAATAAATAGATTATAGTTTGGCAGAAAGCGGCGGGTGTACGATGGTTATTTTTTATTTCATTCTTATTCTGATAATTATAGGAATCAGTTACCATTTTCTTTCTTATTTTTATGCAAAGAAATTAGTAAGAGCGGGAGTTCAGAGAGGCTATGACTGGTATGAAGACACTGGGCACCGCTTGATGGATCCTGCTGCAGTCACGTCAGTAGAAAAAAAGCGACAAAAATTAGAAGAAGAGTGTGAAAGCTTCTGGGAACAAGGAATACCGAAAACGATCAAAAGCTATGACGGGTTGAAACTAGCTGGACAGATGTTCATCCAACCAACTCAGCAGAATAAATGGGTCATTTGTGTACATGATTATCGAAGTACAGGGAAAAGAGATATGTCTCATATAGGTAAAAGATATGCAGAGAAAGGATTCAACGTTCTTATACCCGATTTACGTGCGCATGGAGAAAGTGAAGGAGAAATCATCGGAATGGGATGGCTAGACCGGCTAGATTTAATTGCATGGATCCAACTCATCTTAGATGAACAACCAGATGCATCCATTATTTTGCACGGGGGTTCAATGGGCGCTTCTACAATTATGATGGCAAGTGGTGAAAAGCTTCCATCTGCAGTCAAAGGATTTATCTTAGACAGCGGATATGTTTCTGTTTATGCGGAATTTCGGTACATGTTAAGTAAAATCACGGTCTTTCCTAAAAAAATGATCATGAGATATGCGAATCACTATGCTCAGAAATACGCAGGTTATTCTTTAAAGCAAGCATCAGCTACAAGACAGCTTGGTAGTAACCATTTGCCTTTGTTAGTCATCCATGGTGAAAGAGATCATTTTGTTCCTACAGAAGCAGCATACACGATTCAAAACGCTACGGCAGGGGATAAAGCATTACTGCTTGTTCCAGAAGCAGAACATTTGGAAGCATCGATGAAAGATCCGAAGACCTATTGGACAGTGATTTTTTCATTTATTGAACAAAGAATAACGATGGATTGATTTCCTCTTCCTTTTTGTAAGCAATCCGAGGATAAATAATTGTTTATAGACCAGGAGACTGTTAAAATAAGGTAGGAATAAAAAAATATCAGTTATTTGAGGAGTGCGGCATATGGAAATCAAAGAGGAAAAAAATCGTCTTGCTTTATTCAATGATGAGCAACAAGAAATCGGAGAAATGACATGGTCGGATGCGGGGCCAGACATCATGATCATTGACCATACATTTGTCGATCCAGCATATCGTGGTCAAAAATTAGCTGAAAAGCTAGTGTATACTGGAGTAGAACTAGCAAGACGTGAAGGGAAAAAGATCATCCCTTTATGCCCTTACGCAAAAAAAGAGTTTGAGAAGAAACCAGAATATCATGACGTCTTACGCCAATCATAATAATAACAGCTGAAAGTTTTGCACTTTCAGCTGTTTTTCCATTTATATAGAGTTGTCACGGAGTTTTATCTATGATAAAGTTAAAGAGACGATATCTTTTGGGAAGGAGGCTGCTATATGTATAATTTAATTTTGGGAATCGTGATCGTTTTATCAATTGTTATGGTCATTGCGATTATGATGCAGCCAAGCAAGCAAAATAGTGCAGCGAGTGCATTTACCGGCGGTGCGGATCAACTATTCGGCAAACAAAAAGCTCGCGGCTTTGAAGCTGTCATGCAGCGATCAACTGCAGTCATGGGAGCTGTCTGGATGATCTTATTATTTGTCCTAGCATTTTTATCTTCGAAGTAGTCGAATAAGCCTCTCGCACAACGGCGGGCGGCTTTTTTTATTGCAAAGAGAACGCTTAAGAAGAAGTTATGAAAGAAACTATGGTAAAATGAGGCGAAAGAGGTGAAACGAGTGAAACAATTACCAAAACCCCTTTATGCAAAACATGGAAAACGAGCAGTTTTGCTGCTTCATGCGTATTCAGGAAGTCCAAATGATGTCCGGATGCTCGCACGGTTTTTAGAAAAAGCAGATTATACAGTCTATGCGCCGCTATTTAAAGGACATGGAACGATGGAGCCATATGATATCTTGCAAGAAAAAGCAGAAATCTGGTGGGCAGATACTAAAAAAGCCATCCATTTTTTACAGTCTGAACAGTTTTCTGATATTGCCGTATTGGGACTATCGATGGGTGGCATCTTTGCTGTACGGGCACTAGAAGAAGAATCAGTAATTGGCGGCGGTTTTTTCTGTTCGCCCCTGTCTCCTGTAAAAACAAACGTGCCTGAAAATTTTGAAAAATATGTACGTCAAGTGCTGAAGATAGCAGGCAAATCTGAAAAAGAAATCAATGAAAAAGCAGTGTCTTATCGCTCGTTAGCTGAACATCAATTAATGGATATACAAGACCAAGCAGCAATCGCAGAAAGTAGACTATCAGATATCCAACAGCCGATATTTTTAGCTCAAGCTGGGAAAGATGAAATGATTGACCCAAATGGTGTATTTGAAACGGCACGCAAATTGAGCCGCCAACGGGTGACACTTCAATGGTATCCTGAAAGCGGTCATGTGATTTCAGTTGGCACAGCAAGACGCGAATTAGAAAAAGACGTGTTGGAATTTTTAGAAAAATTACCTTGGAATGAGGAATAAATATGACAAAAGAAACAATAAAAGAGAAAATTCTCTTTTTCATGGAAAGCAGTCGCAAACATAGTTTTTCTATGGAAGAAATCGCTGAAGGTCTAGGCTTTCAAAAAAGCGATGATTTTAAATTACTAGTACAAACGATTGCTCAAATGGAAAGAGAACAGAGTATCGTTTTCAATAAAAAAGGAAAAGTGAAACTTCCTTTAAAACCAATCTTGGTCGAAGGGACATTTCGGGCAAATGAACGAGGATTTGGATTTGTAACGATTGATCCCGAAGAAGATGATATCTATATCCCAAAAGAAGCGACTGGCTTTGCAATGGATGGGGATACCGTAGCAATTGATATCATGAAGCGAGCAAATACAGATATGGATCGCGGAGCAGAGGGAAAAGTAGTGGAGATTCGAGACCGAGCGACTACTCAGTTAGCCGGAGAATTTGTTGCTTATTCAGACGAAGAGATACAGGAAACGGATCTTTATGGTGTGGTCATCCCGAAAGATAGAAAGCTTAACCAATTCAAAGTGTATGCAGCGGCAGAGGGAGTTCGTCCAGTTGACGGAAGTATTGTACTGATCGAACTGACCCATTACCCTGAAAAAGGGTATGCGACTAGTTTAGAAGGGATAATCAAGCAAGTGATTGGTCATAAGAATGACCCTGGCATGGATATCCTCTCGATTGTCGTGGCTAACGGTATTCCTACAAAATTTCCTGATGATGTGTTGTCTGAGGCAGATGAAGTTCCAGACCAGATCAGCGAAACGGATATTGTTGGACGCAGAGATTTAAGAAATCAGCTCATTGTTACAATTGATGGAGAAGATGCAAAAGATCTAGATGATGCAGTAACGGTAAAAAAATTAGAAAATGGTAATTATTTTCTTGGAGTACACATTGCAGATGTATCTTACTATGTGACGCAAGGCAGTCAACTGGACAGAGAAGCATACGAAAGAGGAACAAGTGTCTATTTGACCGATCGAGTGATTCCGATGATCCCACAACGTTTATCCAATGGTATCTGTTCATTGAATCCCCATGTTCCACGACTCACCATGAGTTGTGAAATGGAGATCGATCCAAATGGACAAGTTGTCTCACATGAGATTTTTCCAAGTGTGATCCAAACAACAGAACGGATGACCTACACAGCTGTCAATCAAATCTTAGAAGATCAAGATGAAGAAACGATGCAACGCTATGCTCAGCTCGTGCCTATGTTCCAAGAAATGGGTGAATTGCATCGAATCCTTGAAACGATGCGAATCAAACGTGGAGCGATTTCTTTTGAGGATCGTGAAGCGAAGATCCTTGTTGATGCTGAAGGACATCCAAATGACATCCAGCTAAGAAGCAGAGGGATAGGTGAACGCTTGATCGAATCCTTTATGCTTGCCGCCAACGAAACAGTAGCTGAACATTATAATAAATTAAATCTTCCGTTTATTTATCGAATCCATGAACAGCCAAAAGAAGAAAAAATGCAGCGCTTCTTTGATTTTGCTTCAGCTTTGGGCATTCTGGTACGAGGAACGAAAGGAACGATTACACCAAAAGATTTACAGCATGTGATCGAAGGAGTAGAAGATAAACCAGAAGCAGCAGTTATCAATACTATGTTGCTAAGAAGTATGCAACAAGCACGCTATTCAGAAGATAATTTTGGACATTATGGCTTAGCAGCAGATTACTACACACATTTTACATCTCCTATTCGACGATATCCCGATCTGATCGTCCATCGGCTGATCCGTTCCTATAGCCAAGATAAAAGTGAAAGCATTCAAAGTTTATGGGCTGAGGAACTTCCTGAAATCGCAGATCATAGTTCTAAGATGGAGCGTCGCGCAGTAGAAACAGAACGTGAAGTAGATGCGATGAAGAAAGCAGAATTCATGATGGACAAAGTGGGAGAAGAATTCGACGGGATCATCAGCTCTGTTGTGAAATTCGGACTGTTTATCGAACTGCCGAATACAGTAGAAGGATTGATCCATATCAATGAATTGAAACAAGACTACTTCCATTTTATTGAAAATCATTTAGCACTTGTTGGTGAAAGAACCGGTCTGACTTTTAAAATCGGACAAAAAGTGCGCGTAAAAGTAGTCAAAGCTGATCCAGATGAACGAGCAGTGGATTTTGAACTCGTTTCCGCAGAAGAGGTCACTGCGTTGGAACGTCCAAAATCACGCAATGGAAAATCTGGAAAACGAGAAGGAAAACAAGCAGGCAAACGCTCAGAAAAAAATGGCAAGAAGAACAAACGATATAGTGATAGTAAGCAAACGTTCGGTAAGAAAAAAGGGAAAAAGCCATTTTACAAAGGTGTCAAAAAGAAGAAAAAGAAAAAATAAAATGAGTTGGAGGAAACAGCTATGCCAAAAGGCGAGGGAAAACTAATTGCACAAAATAAGAAAGCTCGCCATGATTATTCGATCATCGACACGATGGAAGCAGGGATGGTCTTGCAAGGAACGGAGATCAAGTCGATACGAAACAGCCGGATCAATCTGAAAGATGGATTTATTCGCGTCCGCAACGGGGAAGCTTTCTTGCATAATGTTCATATCAGTCCTTATGAACAAGGAAATATTTTTAATCATGATCCGTTGCGCACGAGAAAATTATTATTGCACAAGAAACAAATCGTTCGTCTTGAAAACGAATTGAAAAACACGGGAATCACTGTTGTTCCTTTAAAAGTCTATATTCGTAACGGCTATGCCAAGGTATTGATTGGTCTGGCAAAAGGGAAAAAATCGTATGATAAACGGGAAGATTTGAAACGAAAAGATATCGATCGACAAATTGATCGAACATTAAAAAATTTCTCTAGATAATTTCATTATCCTTTTTCGCATATTCGGTGCTTTTGCTTTTACTTAATGATAAAATTTGTTAGCATTTAATCTGATAAAACATGATTATCACAGGTTTTTTCTTAGATCAGGAGCACCGTGCATGGGGAAAAATTCGCTTCGTTTTTGACTGAAATAAAAAAGTGTCTAATTTTCATGAAAATGTTTTGAATTTTCTGTTTCATGGTGGTATGATACCGTGTGGTTAGAAACCGATTGGAAAAAACCAGATACGCACATTAATTGATTTTATGTGAATTTCGGGGAAAAGAGGTGAAATGGATTGGATGAACGCTCGCTAACGTTCCACATTGGACCAATTTGGTTTGATGGTACAGTTTGTATAATGGTGTTACTGACCTGTTTGATTGTTTTCTTCTTAGCTTACTTTTTTACAAGAAATCTTAAGTTGAAACCAACAGGCAAACAAAATGCGATAGAATGGGTCATTGATTTTAGTCGAGGAATCGTAACAGATAATCTGCCTAGAAAAGAATTGAGCAATTTCCATTTGTTGGCATTTACATTGTTTTTATTTGTTTTTGTTGCAAACAACATCGGTTTAGTAACAAAAATCGTCTTACCTAACGAAACAACACTTTGGAAAAGCCCGACAGCAGACCCGTTTGTTACTTTAACTCTGGCATTTATAATGATCTTACTTACTCACTTATTCGGGGTGAAAAAGTTAGGCTTCAAAGGATATTTCGTAAATTCGTTCTTGAAACCCTATAGTTTTATGTTTCCGATGAAACTGATTGAAGAATTTACAAACTTATTAACACTTGCTTTACGTCTTTATGGGAATATATATGCGGGGGAAGTTTTGCTAACCTTGATTGCAAAAATGATGACAAGCTTAGGCTGGTTCTCATTACCATTAGCAATTCCATTAGAGATGGTCTGGATCGCGTTCTCCTTGTTTATTGGGAGCATCCAAGCATTTGTCTTTGTTACTTTGTCAATGGTTTATATGAGCCATAAGATTGAAGTAGAAGAATAATACTCGGTTAAAAAACAAACTACTATTTATCTATTTTAGGAGGAAAACAATTATGAATTATATCGCAGCAGCAATCGCAATCATGGGAGCAGCAATCGGAGCCGGTTATGGTAACGGTCAAGTTATCTCTAAAACAATCGAATCAATGGCTCGCCAACCTGAAATGTCTGGTCAATTCCGTACAACAATGTTTATCGGGGTAGCTCTAGTTGAAGCTGTTCCTATCTTAGGGGTAGTTATCGCCTTGATTCTAGTTTTTGCTGTTTAATTGAATCAGTATTAAGGCAGAAACAACATCGTTTGTTACTGCTTTTTTACATGGAAACTAGAAATACTCCAAAGAAAGGAAGGCTCGCCTATGCTGAATCAATTGGCAATTGCAGAAGTTGGCAATGCGATGTTAGGTAATATCATCGTTGTCAGCGGCTCATTTTTGATACTACTGGCTCTCTTGAAGCACTTTGCTTGGGGACCAATCAGCGATATTTTGAAAAAACGTGAAGACAAGATCGCCAATGATTTAGATTCTGCAGAACAATCTCGCATCAACTCAGCGAAAATGGAACAAGAACGCGAACAACAATTGTTAGCCTCTCGTTCTGATGCAGCTGATATCATCAAAAATGCGAAAGAAAGTGGAGAATTAAGCCGCCAAAATATTTTGAAGGATGCTCAAGAAGAAGCAGCTCGTCTAAAAAGCAAAGCCCAAGCTGATATCACTGTAGAACGTGATTCAGCGCTAAACTCTGTAAAAGACGACGTTGCAGAACTCTCTCTTCAAATCGCGGAAAAAATCTTGAACAAAGAATTATCTCCAGAAATGCATGAATCATTAATCAATCAATACATTGAAGGTCTAGGTTCTTCAAATGAAACTAGATAAATATACAGTAGGAAGACGTTACGGGAAAGCTTTATTTGAACTGGCGATCGATTCAAATCAAGCAGAAGAAATCTATCAAGATCTCGTAAGTTTACGTCAAATCTATGAACAAGTACCTGGATTAGGAAATATGTTAAGTGATGTTCGTCTAGAACCTCATGAAAAACGAGAAATCATGGACAAGCTTGTCAGCGGTTATGATGGGATCGTTAAAAACTTTTTAGAAGTTGTTTATGAGTATAACCGAATGGATGACCTTTTGTTCATGATCGAAGAATATGAACGTCGATATGATGAACATCAAGGGTTACTATTGGGAAGTGTCACAACAGCAGTCCCACTTTCAGACGAACAACGAATACAATTAGAAAAGAATGTTGCAAAAACAATGGACTATCAATCAGTTGAATTAAAACAAATCGTTGATTCTTCTATTATTGGTGGCGCGATTGTTGAAGCCAACCATCGAGTAATCGACGGAAGCATTCGCACGCAATTAGAAAAAATGCGTAATCAATTAAATAGATAGTACAAAGAGGTAGGTGAATCGAATGGCCATCAAAGCAGAAGAAATTAGTGCCTTGATTAAAGAACAAATTGAAAATTATCAAAACGTGCTTTCAGTCGAAGAAATCGGTACCGTAACTTATGTAGGTGACGGGATCGCTCGTGCACATGGTTTAGAAAACGCGATGAGTGGTGAGTTGCTTGAATTTTCAAACGGCTCATACGGAATGGCGCAAAACTTAGAGTCAAATGATGTAGGTATCATTATCCTTGGCGATTTCGAGTCCATTCGTGAAGGAGATAAAGTAAAACGAACAGGTAAGATCATGGAAGTTCCAGTTGGAGAGGCCTTGATTGGTCGGGTAGTCAATCCGCTAGGTCAACCAATCGACGGACTAGGTGAAATCGTTACTGACAAAGCTCGTCCAGTAGAAGCGATGGCACCAGGCGTTATGCAACGTAAATCTGTTAACGAACCAATGCAAACAGGGCTAAAAGCGATCGACGCCCTTGTGCCAATCGGACGCGGACAACGTGAATTAGTCATCGGTGACCGTAAAACAGGGAAAACTTCTATTGCGATCGATACGATCATCAACCAAAAAGGCCAAGATATGATCTGTATCTATGTAGCAATCGGACAAAAAGATTCTACAGTTCGTACACAAGTTGAAACATTGAAAAAATATGGCGCAATGGATTACACAATCGTTGTGAATGCCGGTGCGTCTCAACCAGCACCATTGCTTTATATCGCACCATATGCTGGTACTGCAATGGGTGAAGAATTCATGTACAATGGTAAACATGTATTGATCATTTTTGATGATCTTTCAAAACAAGCTGTTGCTTATCGTGAACTTTCCTTGCTACTTCGCCGTCCACCAGGTCGTGAAGCTTATCCTGGGGATGTTTTCTACTTGCACTCACGTTTATTAGAACGTGCAGCAAAATTAAGTGATGATCTAGGCGGCGGTTCAATGACTGCTTTGCCATTTGTTGAAACGCAAGCTGGAGATATCTCTGCTTATATCCCAACAAACGTTATTTCAATCACTGACGGACAAATCTTCTTAGAAAGCGACTTGTTCTACGCAGGTACTCGTCCAGCGGTTGATGCCGGACTATCTGTCTCTCGTGTAGGGGGTTCTGCGCAAATCAAAGCAATGAAAAAAGTTGCTGGGACTTTACGTCTAGACTTAGCAAGTTATCGTGAATTAGAAGCATTTACACAATTCGGTTCTGATTTGGATGCGGCAACACAAGCAAAACTAAATCGTGGACGCCGTACAGTAGAAATCTTGAAACAAAAACTGCATGCACCGCTAGCTGTTGAAAAACAAGTAGTGATTTTGTATGCCTTGACACATGGATTCTTGGACAGTATCCCTGTAGACAGTATTTTAGACTTCGAACATGAATTATTCGAATATCTGGATACCAATCATTCAGATATTTTTGAAACAATCCGTACAACAAAAGATCTTCCAGAAGAAGAAACGTTGAACAGTGCGATTCAGGAATATAAAGACATGTTCTTAGCTACAAAAGGAAATAATTCCTCTACAGAAGATAAATTGAAATCCATTCAAAATGCATAGTGAGGTGAGATGAATGGGTGCTTCATTAAATGAAATCAAGACACGTATCGCTTCAACAAAAAAAACGAGCCAAATCACGCGGGCAATGCAGATGGTGTCTGCTTCTAAGTTGACAAAATCTGAAGCTTCTTCACAGAAGTTTCAGGTTTATGCAACAAAAGTAAGAGAAATCGTTACGCATTTGACTGCTACTCAGTTAAATGATATTGCCTCAGAAAATCCTAGAGGGGATATCAATTACAACAGCATGTTGCTCAGCCGTCCTGTGAAGAAAACCGGTTATATCGTCATCACTGCAGATGGCGGTCTGGTCGGTGGATATAACAGTTCGATATTGAAACAAACGATGTCTATTTTAGAAGAAGACCACCAATCACCCGATGATTACGTGATGATCGCAATTGGCGGAACTGGTGCAGACTTCTTTAAAGCACGCGGTATCAACCTAGCATATGAGCTGCGCAATTTATCTGATCAGCCAAGCTTTGATGAAGTCCGCAAAATCGTAAATATGGCAACAACTATGTACCAAAACGAAGTATTCGATGAATTATACGTATGTTATAACCATCATATCAATTCGCTAACTAGTCAGTTTCGTGTAGAAAAAATGCTGCCAATCTCAGACTTAGATCCAGAAGAAGCAACGACTTTCGAACAAGAATATATTTTTGAACCTTCAAAAGAAGAAATCTTGTCTCAGTTATTGCCTCAGTATGCTGAAAGTTTGATCTACGGTGCGATCGTTGACGCCAAAACAGCAGAACATGCTGCTGGTATGACAGCAATGAAAACAGCAACTGATAATGCTGCTAATATCATTGATGAGCTGACGGTTTCTTACAACCGTGCAAGACAAGGGGCTATTACCCAAGAAATTACCGAAATTGTTGCCGGAGCTTCGGCACTAGAATAGTATTGAGATTGGAGGAAAAAAGATGAGTTCAGGCAAGATTGTTCAAGTAATCGGTCCCGTTGTCGACGTGGAATTTTCTTTAGACCAATCCTTACCAGATATCAACAACGCATTAGTTGTTTATAAAAATGACGAAAATAAATCAAAAGTTGTTCTTGAAGCAGCATTAGAATTAGGGGACGGAGTGATCCGAACCATTGCAATGGAATCAACAGATGGTTTACAAAGAGGAATGGAAGTCATTGATACAGGCAAAGCAATCTCTGTTCCTGTAGGTAAAGAAACATTAGGTCGCGTATTCAACGTACTAGGAGATACGATCGATTTAGAAACACCTTTCCCAGAAGATGCGGAAAGAAGCGAAATTCATAAAAAAGCACCAGCCTTTGACGAATTAAGTACAAGTACAGAAATTTTGGAAACAGGGATCAAAGTTATCGACTTGCTTGCCCCATATTTAAAAGGTGGGAAAGTTGGACTATTTGGTGGTGCCGGTGTTGGTAAAACCGTACTGATCCAAGAACTAATCCATAATATCGCCCAAGAACACGGTGGTATTTCTGTATTTACCGGTGTTGGTGAACGTACTCGTGAAGGTAATGACTTGTATTATGAAATGAAAGATTCAGGAGTTATCGAAAAGACAGCCATGGTGTTCGGTCAAATGAACGAACCACCAGGTGCACGTATGCGTGTTGCGTTAACTGGTTTGACGATTGCAGAATATTTCCGTGATGTAGAAGGCCAAGATGTACTGTTGTTCATCGACAATATTTTCCGTTTCACTCAAGCTGGATCTGAAGTATCAGCCTTGTTAGGACGGATGCCTTCTGCGGTTGGTTATCAACCAACATTGGCAACAGAAATGGGTCAATTGCAAGAACGTATCACATCTACGAAAAAAGGTTCGATTACATCGATCCAAGCCATCTATGTGCCAGCCGATGACTACACTGACCCGGCGCCGGCAACAGCATTCGCCCATTTGGATGCGACAACCAACTTGGAACGTAAATTAACAGAACAAGGGATTTATCCAGCGGTAGATCCATTGGCTTCTTCTTCAAGTGCTTTAGCACCTGAAATCGTGGGAGAAGAACACTATAAAGTAGCAACAGAAGTCCAACACGTATTGCAACGATATCGCGAATTACAAGATATTATTGCTATCTTAGGTATGGATGAATTATCCGATCAGGAAAAAGTGTTAGTTTCTCGTGCCCGCAGAGTCCAATTCTTCTTGTCACAAAACTTTAACGTGGCTGAACAATTTACTGGTCTTCCAGGTTCTTATGTTCCTGTAGAAGAAACAGTGAAAGGATTCCGCGAAATCTTGGAAGGCAAATACGATGATCTTCCTGAAGAAGCTTTCCGAAGTGTTGGCCGAATCGAAGACGTCGTAGAAAAAGCGAAAACACTAGGCTACTAGAAAGGGGTGCCCCATGGATCAATATTTAACAGTAAATGTGGTAACTCCTGCCGGTTTGGTCTATGATCACCATGCAGCTATCGTCGTCGCACGTACGACAGCTGGTGAGCTTGGGATTTTGCCTAAACATGCACCGATCATCGTTCCTTTGACGATTGATGAAGTTCGTGTAAAACGGACAGATTCAGATACCCATGTCGATTGGATTGCTGTGAATGGCGGAATCATGGAAGTGCGTGATAATGTTGTTTCAATCGTTGCTGATAGTGCGGAACGTGAACGGGATATCGATGTATCTCGTGCGGAACGTGCAAAACAACGTGCAGAACGCCAGATCGAAGAAGCAAAAGCAAAACAAGATACGAACGAATTGAAGCGGGCAACTGTTGCGTTGCATCGAGCAATCAATCGTATTAAAGTATCTAAGCACTCATAAAATGAGAAGCGGATGTTTATCCGTGTATCAGAGGTCGTGAGCCTGCCATTCAGCTCCGAGGTCACAAGGAACAAATTAAAAAAAACAGGTTCTCATGTTTGATGAATATTGTGACTTGTGACCGAGGAGTTGGCAGGAGAACACCGTTTATTTAGAATAAAGGACTGAGACAAGACTTTTGTCTCAGTCTCTTTTTTTGCATATTTTTTCCCTTATTTCCTAAAAACGTAAGGGTATTCCTCTATTTTTAAGTATACTTGTTTTTCCTTTTATACATTTTATGGTATTATCATTTTATTAGTTATTATAAAAACAACTGTTAGAAAGGACGTCATTATGCAAGTATACGGAATTGATGCGATACTTCGAATCGTGAGTCATTTGGCGTTTATCTACTTAGCCTTCTGGTCTTTACGTTCGTTACGCATTGAGACTTTTTTTAGACCAATGCATAATACGCAAATTAGAATGGCAATCGTACTTTTTTCAATTTTTTTAGGGTACACTGCAAGTAATTTTTTCTTAGAAGTTATCGCTTTATGCCGAAATCTTTTCGTTAGCCTGTAAATTTTAAAAAAAGGTACTATTTTAAAAGCAAGGGTGTTATAATAGAAAAGATTTTGAGTAAGTGTATGCTCATTGGAATTTTTTGGAGGGAACAACAACATGGAAGAGATCATCGTAAGAGGTGGCAATCAATTAAATGGAACAGTAAGAATTGAAGGAGCTAAAAATGCTGTATTGCCTATTTTAGCTGCCAGTTTGTTAGCAGAAGAAGGTATTACGACATTAGACAACGTTCCGATTCTTTCTGATGTCTTCACTATGAATCAAGTGATTCGTTACTTAAATGTAGATGTAGATTTTGATGAACAAAAGAATCAAGTAACAATCGACGCTTCAAGACAATTAGAGATCGAAGCGCCTTATGAATATGTTAGTCAAATGCGTGCTTCAATCGTTGTGATGGGACCGCTACTTGCTAGAAATGGACATGCAAAAGTGGCTATGCCTGGTGGATGTGCGATTGGTAAACGCCCAATCGATTTACATTTAAAAGGATTTCAAGCTTTAGGAGCAAAAATTATTCAAAAAAACGGCTATATTGAAGCAATTGCAGATGAATTGATCGGTAACACGATTTATTTAGATTTTCCTAGTGTAGGTGCTACTCAAAATATCATGATGGCTGCCGTAAAAGCAAAAGGAACAACCATCATTGAAAACGTAGCTCGCGAACCAGAAATCGTTGATTTAGCAAATATTTTAAATAAAATGGGTGCTCATGTCTATGGAGCGGGTACTGAAACAATGCGTATCGAAGGCGTTGATCATTTACATGCAGTCAACCATTCAATCGTACAAGATCGTATCGAAGCTGGTACCTTTATGGTCGCTGCTGCAATGACAGAAGGCAATGTACTGATTGCTGATGCTATCTCTGAACATAACCGCCCATTGATTTCTAAATTGATCGAAATGGGTGCAGAAATCATTGAAGAAGAAGGCGGAATCCGTGTCATCGGACCAAAACATATCTTACCTACAGATGTAAAAACGATGCCTCATCCTGGTTTCCCTACAGATATGCAAGCTCAAATGACAGCCATCCAATTAGTGGCAGAAGGTACAAGCGTAGTAACTGAAACAGTTTTTGAAAATCGGTTCCAACATTTAGAAGAAATGCGCCGTATGAACGCCCACGTCAAAATCGATGGAAATGTAGCAATCATGGATGGAAACCATGAATTGCAAGGTGCGGAAGTGTATGCAACAGACTTGCGTGCAGCAGCAGCATTAGTTTTAGCTGGCTTGAAAGCAAATGGAATCACACGTGTCCGTAACTTGAATTATCTAGATCGTGGCTATTATAACTTCCATATCAAACTACAAAAATTAGGTGCAGATGTTGAACGTGTAGACATGGATCAAACTCCTGCTGAAAAAACAGCACAAACGATTGCATAAGGAAGTGGCTGAATGAGTAACCAACGATATATCTTATTAACTCTGATAAAGATTTTAGTGGTGATCTTATTACTTATCCTTCTTTTTGTAGCCGGAACGATGATTGGATATGGCGTCATCGGTGGTGGCAATCCATTTAAAGTATTTCAACCAAGCTTGTGGATTCATATTCGAGACTTTTTTCATTGATAATTAATTACGGTGGTTCTAGTCGATAGGAAATGAGCTATGAAGCAGCATAGGATAAAAGAAAACAGAAGGGAACGTTGACTTTAGTCGCGATCCCTTTTTTTAGTAAAAGAAAAGAAGGAATCTAGTTGATGAAGAAGATATTGATTTATTTAGTTAGAGGATATCAGCGCTTTATTTCGCCTGCATTTCCTCCTAGTTGCCGCTATTATCCAACCTGTTCTAATTATATGATAAAAGCAATTCAAACTCATGGTGCGCTAAAAGGGACGGTAATGGGAACGGCTCGGATCTTACGCTGTCATCCCTTTGTCAAAGGCGGTATTGACTATGTACCTTTGACCTTTCAATTAACGAGAAATAAGAAAGATAAAAAAGAACCAGATTATGAAAAGGTTGTGAAAAATACGGGTAGCACTGAACAATAAAGAAATAATTTGGAAAATAGCTTCCCATATTTTGCAAAATTGTGAGTTATTGTCGAAGCGCTGGATTTTGAACACCGTCAAAAAAGATTGTGAAAAATACGGGGAGTACTGGGCAATAAAGAAAAGAGAGAGTGACTATCAAAGCAACGACTTCATGACTACATATATGGAGGTCAAAAATGATCGAAGAACTCAATAAGATAGATTTACCATGGTCCTTGTTATTAGATGCAGATCCTGATAAAGAAAAAGTTCAGGTATATGTTTCAAAGGGGAACGGCTGGATATGGAAAGAAAAAGAAAAAACAATAGGTATACTGATCTATATAGTAAGGGAAAAAGAATTCGAAATCGTTAACGTAGCTGTAGAACCTTCGCATCAAGGAAAAGGGATTGGTGGGAAACTCCTTGAGACAGCTTTTCAGGAGCTTTCACAGCTCGCTTCCAGTCAAACTCAGATCATCATACGAACCGGCAGTACTAGCAGTGCTGCGTTACATCTCTATCAAAAAATGGGCTATGTGGAGGTTGGTCGAGTCAAAGACTATTTTATCCATCATTATTCTAAACCGATTTTTGAGAACGGAGAACATTTGCGAGATCAAGTGATTTTAGCAATTCACTTACACAAAACCAGCTTTAACGAATAGACTTGTGATCCGAGAAAATGCTTTCAAATACTAAACATATACATTACAATAGCTTTAGCAAGCAAAAAGGAGAATATGTTTATGGGGATATTAGTTTTTGATTTTGGCGGGTCGGCTGTCAAATATGGTTGTTGGGATAGTAAAGATGTCAAAGGCAAGGGCCAATTTGCAACGCCCGAATCTTGGGAAGAGATGAAAGCGCAATTATTACAAGTCTATAAAGACATGTGTCTTTCTTTTGAGATTGAAGGAATTGGGATCAGCTCACCTGGAGTAGTGAATAATGAGAAACAGGTAATTGAGGGAATCAGTGCGATCCCTTATATTCATGGCTTTAATATTTTTAGAGATTTGGAAACTTTGTTTCAACTTCCGGTAACGATTGAAAATGACGCCAACTGTGCCGGAATGGCTGAGTTTTATGAAGGAGCTGCTCGTGATTATCAAGATGTTGCTTTTGTCGTGGTAGGAACTGGGATTGGTGGGGCGATGTTCACGAAAGGCCAAATCAATAAAGGTGCACATCTTTATGGTGGAGAGTTCGGTTTGATGTTCTTAGAGGGCGATCAGACATTTAGTAAACTTGGTACAGCCGTACAGATGGCTTGGCGGTATTGTGAACGCAAAGGAGTCGATAAGAATACTTATACCGGAAAAGACGTCTTTGAATTAGCAGAAACTGGGGATGAAATAGCAAAAGAAGAAGTTGAGAGCTTTTATACGTACCTTGCAAAAGGTTTATTCAGTATCCAATTTTCATTCGATCCGGAAGTTATCGTATTAGGCGGTGGCGTTTCTGCAAAGGATGGGCTCATCGATGAGATCCAAAGTAGAATGAAGAAGTTGACAGATCAATTCGACCTGCATGATTTCGAGCCACAGATCCTATTGTGTGAATACAGAAACGATGCTAACCTTGTAGGCGCAGCGGCCAACTATATCGCTATAGGTCAAGGGGAGAATTAAAAGCTTTAGAGAAGTCACTTCTTGCATAAAAGAAGATGAAATGGACAAGAGATTTTTGCCTAAGGAATGTTTTATTGGCTGCAATATGATAAAATGTCTGAGAGGTGAAAATGATGTCAAAAAAAAATAAAGATATTGAAGTACGTATCGAAGAAGTAAAAAAAGATATCAAAGGTAAGAATTATGAAGTCACTCAGTTATTTATAGGAAAAAAAATGATTGGTGAAATTTTAGCCTATGGACCAAAAGAATATGAAATTTTCTTTGGTGAAGAAGATTTTGGAAAAGAAAAAAGTCTTGAAAACGCGATAGAAACAGTGATTCGTCACTGGAATCTGCACGAATAAAAAAATATCAAAAAAACTTTCAATAAAGGGTTGCAAAAATCTGGAAAATTAGGTATTATAACTAAGTCAGGTTGATACAAACCTTTCGGAGGAGTAGCGAAGTGGCTAAACGCGACGGA
>NZ_KV833976.1:131276-131611 GCF_001837725.1 Enterococcus sp. HMSC072F02 | reverse complement strand
GAGATCGCGGGTTCGATTCCCGTCGGAACCGTCGTTCTTGTTATTCAATTAATAATTTTAAAATATGGCGCGGTAGCTCAGTTGGTAGAGCAACGGATTGAAGCTCCGTGTGTCGGCAGTTCGATTCTGTCCCGCGCCACCATGGAGGAGTAGCGAAGTGGCTAAACGCGACGGACTGTAAATCCGTTCCTTAGGGTTCAGTGGTTCGAATCCACTCTCCTCCATTTTATAGGGGCATAGTTTAAAGGTAGAACAGCGGTCTCCAAAACCGTTAGTGTGGGTTCAATTCCTGCTGCCCCTGCCATGGCGAATGTGGCGAAGTGGTTAACGCACCG
>NZ_KV833976.1:114788-131176 GCF_001837725.1 Enterococcus sp. HMSC072F02 | reverse complement strand
ATTGGCAGACGCGCTGGACTCAAAATCCAGTGCCCGTTGAGGGCGTGCCGGTTCGACCCCGGCCGCCGGTATTGACTAAGATGTCTTCATCTTAGTTTTTTATTGAGAAATTAAATAACATCTTTTATGATGGCGAATGTGGCGAAGTGGTTAACGCACCGGATTGTGGCTCCGGCATTCGTGGGTTCGATTCCCATCATTCGCCTTTTTTATTCTTGGGGTATAGCCAAGCGGTAAGGCAAGGGACTTTGACTCCCTCATGCGTTGGTTCGAATCCAGCTACCCCAGTTTCTATAATTTATTCTTTATTTTATAGATTGATAATAGTATAATGGCGGTATAGCCAAGTGGTAAGGCAGAGGTCTGCAAAACCTTCATCACCGGTTCAAATCCGGTTACCGCCTTAGTACTAATAAATCAACTTGCCGGCGTGGCGGAATTGGCAGACGCGCTGGACTCAAAATCCAGTGTCCGTTGAGGACGTGCCGGTTCGACCCCGGCCGCCGGTATTACGAAACACCTTGAAATTAAATTTCAAGGTGTTTTATTTTATTTAAATACTATTTTATAAACCCATAGATCAGTATAGGAACAGTAAAGTTTATTAGGTTTGAAAAATTTTTTTGTATAGAAAAAAGAACCTGTATTAAAAAATAATAATATTTTCTACTAAAATATATTGAAATAAAATTTCATAATTATATAATTAATTATGAACATTCTTTGCTTCATTATGCAGTGAATGGTCTCTATTTTATTGAAAAGGAGTGGTTTTAGTGGAAAAGCTGATGAAATGGGTTGAGGAAAAACTTGTCCCACCAATGGCAAAAATTGGTACACAGCGACATTTGTTGGCAATTCGTAATGGGGTTGTTTCAACACTGTCATTGATTTTGATTGGTACATTTTTTATGGTTTTCATCAATTTACCGTTTCCTGGGTGGAATGAATTTATTGCCCCTTATTCGGCAACAATCGTTTTACCTTTCAGGATTACGATGGGATTAATGGCTATTTACGCAACTTTTGTTATGGGTTCGGATCTAGCTAAATCATATGGGTTGGATAGTGTGACGGGTGGTATATTATCACTAGGGACGTTCTTTATGTTACAAGTTCCTGTAAACGTTTTAACACCTGAAGAGGCACCTCTTGGCTGGGTCTTACCGATGAGTTCTTTAGGAGCATCTGGGATGTTTGCCGGGATCCTATCCATGATTTTTGCAGTGGAAGTGTATCGTTTCTTTAAAAAGCGTAATATTACTATCAAAATGCCAGAACAAGTACCACCTGCTGTGGCCCGTAGTTTTGAGGCATTGATTCCTGGTGCAGTGATTTTAACAACGACTTGGTTGATTCGAAGCGTCGCGGGTTTCGATGTAAACGCTGCCTTATTGTCGTTATTCGAGCCCTTAACCAATATTTTAGGGAATAATCTGCTTGGTGTTTTATTACCGATGTTTTTGATCCATTTGTTGTGGTCATTTGGGATCCATGGCATGAGTATCGTAGGAGCTGTTGTTCGTCCAATGTGGCTGATTATGTTGGATGAGAATGCGAAGGCGTTAGCAGATGGTACAGCTGCTACCAAATTGCCTTATATCGCTCCTGAACAGTTTTATCAATGGACAGTTACGATTGGCGGTGCAGGAGCCACGATTGTGGTATCAGTTTTGTTTTTATTCTTTTGTAAATCAAAATTCTTAAAAGAAGTTGGTCGTTTTTCCATTATTCCTGGTATCTTCAATATCAATGAGCCGATGATTTTTGGAGCTCCTATGATGTTGAATCCTTACATGTTCATTCCATTCAACTTAGTTCCTTTAGTTTTGACTATTGTCAGCTATTTTGCAGTCAAATTAGAAATGGTCAATGGATTTACTGTATTGCCAACATGGACATTACCAGCACCAATCGGCGGCTACCTTTCAGCAGGAAATGACTGGCGTGTGGTTGTTTTGATTGTGATCAATACACTGATAGCATTTATCATCTATTATCCATTTGTAAAAGCTTATGATAAAAAGATGTTGTCAGATGAACAAAATAATAATGGAGATAACGAAATACAAACTGCTTAAGTCTGATTTCAGAGGTGGAAAACAATGTATTGGCTGATTTTATTTTTTGTTTTTATCTTTTTATTAACGATAAGCCAACTTATGTTGAATATGCTGGCTATGCGTCACGTTCACATCAATCGTTGGGTTTGGGCTCTGGCATCATTTTTGATTGTGATTCTTCCAAAGATCATTTTACCGCAGATGAATGTTTTATTATCATGGGGCACATATATACTTTGTGGAATTTTTGCTATCAATTTTATGATCGAGCAGCATAGGTGGTTTGTCACATCGAAGCTTTGATCGAAGCTTTAAATGTTCCAAAAGCAGGCTTGTAAATGCAAGCTTGCTTTTTTACCGTTGTACCAAGAACAATAGTCCACATATTAACTGAGTCGTTTCTTTTCTTTCCGTTCTGCCATTGATGTTTTTTTATATAAAGATTATGATTACTTTAACCGATTTGGCAGAAAAAAGGAGATAAAAATGAGCGATTTATCAACAATGGATTTAGAATTAGTGGATGCTGCAACCGAAGTCATTAAATCAAATATTGATTTGGTGTCTTTCAATCATACAGTGGGAGCTGCAGTACGTTGCACAAATGGTAATGTGTATACTGGTGTGAATGTTTATTCGAATCATGGGGCATGTGCAGAAATCATTGCGTTAGGGACAGCAATCAGTCGTGGTGAACGTGATTTTGAGTGTATCGTAGCTGTGGGTGGAGATCATTTTGACATGATCTATTCTCCATGTGGGAATTGCCGACAGTTTATATTGGAGTATGCACCTGCTTGTGAAATCATTGTCTCAACAGAAGAGGGGGCTAAAAAAATCAAAATTACGGATCTCATTCCATATGCTTACCACAGATCAGAATGATTTTTATACAAACAGATTCTCTTTTTATTTTCAATCAACAGAAGGATTAATGATGTTGGATGAATGATTATTGGTATACAAGGAGATGCAGTGTTATGGGGAAGCTAGTCATATTAAGAGGAAATTCAGCAAGTGGGAAAACAACGACAGCTAAAGCTATTCAAAATCATTTTCCTATGGGGAAGGTGATGCGAATCTCTCAAGATGAAGTGAGAAGAGAAATGTTGAATGTCAAAGATAA
Source organism: Enterococcus sp. HMSC072F02 (assembly GCF_001837725.1). Taxonomy (NCBI): domain Bacteria; kingdom Bacillati; phylum Bacillota; class Bacilli; order Lactobacillales; family Enterococcaceae; genus Enterococcus; species Enterococcus sp. HMSC072F02. The sequence goes on along the minus strand of NZ_KV833976.1, from coordinate 127,987 downwards.
AGTAGGAAATCCTACACCAGATTTGATCCGTCAGTTGGCAGAATTTGGAAAAGACAGATTTGATTTAGTCCTTATCGAGGGGATCATGAGTGCAAAAATCTACAAAGCGATGCTTATGGACCTGTATGAGAGCTTTCAAGGAAATGTATTTGCTTATTATTACGATCTTTCTTTTGAAGAAACGCTGAGACGTCACAGCCAGAGAAAGATGTCAAAAGAATTTGGTGCAGAACAAATGGCGGATTGGTGGTTGGAGCATGATATACTTGGATTGCCTAATGAGAAGATACTGACTGCCGAATTAAGTCAACAAGAAATGATAGAGAAAATACTTCAGGAGATTGATCTGCAGGTAGACAGTTGATTTTTTATCAAGAAATAATTGGTGGTAAAAATTAAAATTTTTATTCTGTTCTAAACAATTATGGTTGTTTAGAACTTTTTTTTGTGTATGATATAAAGGAGAAATAATTTTTTAAAGGGAAGGAAATTGTTTTGATAAAAGTAGATGGAGCATTACTGAAAGAATACCGAAAGAAAAAGGGGTTAACACAAGTACAATTAGCAGAAGGTATTTGCGAACAGGCAACTGTCAGCAATATCGAAAACAAGAATATGTCACCAGGTATCAACATCCTAAGTGCGCTTTGCAAAAAGTTGAATGTCGAGATCTCCGATATATTAGTGGAAACAGAAGAAGACAAGATCAGAAAAAAATTAAGTGAGATTCAATCGTTGAATGCTGTATCGAAGTACAAAGAATCTTATGAAATTTTACAAACGATTGATCAGAAAAAAGTAAGCAATTCTGATCTTTTAAACCAAATCTTGTTTTATCAAGGACTGCTTGATCATCTTTATGCAAAAAAAGAAGATGCAGCATTGTTTTATTTCAATCAAGTGTTGGAACAAACGACCGAAACAGATATCCATCACTTACAAGCAGCTGCAAATGTGGCAATGATCTACTTGGCAAAAGGAGAACTAGACTTTGCAAAAGTGTATGTGGAACGTACGCTTAAAATCTTGAATGATACTGATTTTGATAATCTGATGGTCTGTATCGTATATTATAATATCGCCACCTATTACAGCAAAATCGAGAACTATGAAAAAGCAATCCAGTTGTGCGAGAAGGGGATTGGGTACAATAAGAAACATAAATCAACCCAGGCATTGGAATACTTGCTTTATGAAATTGCTTTTTGCCATAAGCAACTAGGAGAAGACGATTATTTAGAAAGATATATGGATGCCAAAAAAGTAGCATGTTTCAACGGGAATGATCACGCGGTGAAAGTGATCGAAAACGACCTTAAATAAAGAGATCTTGACAGAAGTGTTCAACTTTAAGAACATCGTATATTCGAAAAAAGGAGATGTGACAAAAATTTTTGTCACATCTCCTTTATTATGGTTTAATTTCGATTTCAGCAGTTGCTTCAAAACTTTTCAACATACGATCTAGTCCATCTACTAATTTCGATTTCGGACAGCCGATATTCAATCGTAAAAATTGATGACCATTTCCGCCGTAAATCGATCCATCCATAATCGCCACTTTGCCTATAGAAATCAGCTTCTCTCTTAAAAGAGGGATATCTGATACAGCTTTGGATATATCCAGCCACATCAAATAGGTTGCTTCAAGATCGACGACTTTTACATCTGGCAGTTTTTCTTGGATAAATGCTTTTACATACCGCTGATTGCTCTCAAGATAATGATTCAGTTCATCTACCCAATGACTGCAATACCGATAGGCACTCATTGTCGCTAACATACCGAAAATATTGGTAGAAGATAACCCATCCGCATTTTTTAACTTCCTTTGAAAATGCTCACGTAACCCAAGATTCGGTATCAACGTATAGGCAAATGTCAATCCAGGGAAGTTAAATGTTTTTGTACCGCTGGTGACAATCGCCACTTGTTCATAATTGAAGCGTGTGATAGGTATATGCGTTTGTCCTCGTCCTAAAATGTCCATGTGTATCTCATCAGATAATAAAAATATAGAATACTGACGGCACAATGCCACGATTTTTTCTAATTCCCATTGTTTCCATACTCTACCGGTTGGATTGTGGGGAGAGCAGAGAAGTAGTACTTTGTTTTCTGGCCTGGCTAATTTCTCTTCTAAATCCGTAAAATCGATCCGGTACTGATTTTCTTCATAGATCAAAGGATTATCGACTAGAAGTCGGTCATTGTCTTGGATGACTTTAAAAAAAGCATCATAAGCTGGCGTTTGTAAAACCACTCCTTCCCCTTTTTTAGTAAGCATTTGAATAAGGGTAGATACTGCATAGATAACTGTTGGAGTGTACATGATCCATTCTTCTTCCAGTAGTGTGTCAAAACGGGATTGATACCACTGTTTAATTGCTTCTTTTAATTCATGATGATTCCAGCGGGTATAGCCAAATACTGGGTGGTTCATTCTTTCTTTCAAAGTATCAAGTACTTCTTCGGGGACCATAAAATCTGTATCAGAAATCGTAAAAGGGAGTAAATCAGCTTCGCCAAATCGGTCTTCAACGTAGTCCCACTGTGTACAGTACGTTCCTTTTCTATTTATAGCGGTATCAAATGCCACAAATTTCACCTTCTATCTTTTTATCCTAAAATCGTATCAAGCTGATTGCGAACAGTTGTGACTTTCGTTCCGATAATCACTTGGACGTTTTGATGATCGAGATGGACCACACCTAATGCTCCTAGTTGTTTTAACTTTTCATCATCTACGATATCTGCATCTGCTAAAACTAAACGTAAACGTGTAATACAATTATCTAAAGATTGGATGTTTTCTTGACCACCAAGTGCTGCTAAAATTCCTTTTGCATCGTATCCGCCTGTTTTATGAAAGTTCACTTCTTGATCGGTATATTCTGTTTCATCCACTGTCTTGTCACGCCCAGGTGTTTTTAAATCCAATTTTATGATTACTGTTTTGAAGACAATATAGTAAATACCGAACCACAAAGCACCGATTATTAATACCCACCACCATTTTGTGTCATTACCTTGGAGTAGACCAAAAATCACAAAATCTAAGATTCCACCATCTGTATTCCCGATTACGACACCTAATAATGCCATGACCATAAAACCTAGACCAGTCATGACGACATGGAAGAGCCATAATAGCGGACTAATGAATAAAAATAAAAATTCGATTGGTTCTGTGATTCCGGTCACAGCTGTCGCAATCACACCTGAAATCAACAATCCTTTGATTTTATGTCGATTTTGTGGTGCAGCGGTACGATACATAGCTAATGCTGCTGCAGGCAGTCCAAAAATAAATGTAGGCATTTTTCCCTGTGATAAAAAGGCAGTTGCACTTGGCGAAATAGGCAAATTGTTTTGCAATTCTGCATAAAAGATATTCAGTGCACCAAATACTTCTTTCCCATCAATGATCGCCGAACCACCAGCTTCAGTAAAGCGTATCATCGAAACTAGAATATGGTGAAGCCCGAATGGAAGAAGCAGTCGTTCCCCTGAACCGAATAAGAAGGGACCAAATATTCCTGAACGTTGGATTAGCTGGCCGATAGCCATAATGACCATAGCGAATAAAGGCCAAATCAAGGGGATGATCAAACCAACAAACCCTAAAACTAGAGAAGTGATAATCGGTACAAAACGAGCCCCTGAGAAGAAGGCGAAACTATCTGGTAACTGAACAGTATAAAACCTGTTATGCAACTTATAAACGATGATTCCAGCAATGATCCCTCCAAGAACACCCATTTCGATCGTCTGGATACCAAAAACCATTCCTTGTCCAGCTTCTCGCAAGTGGTCGGCATCAACTAAACGATTTGTCAGGACTAAGTAAAAGTTGATGGCTAAATTCATGACAGTGTAACCGACGAATCCAGAGAAAGCGGCCACACCTTTTTCCTTACGAACTAATCCTAATGGAATGGCCATGGCAAACATGACTGGCAAGTAGGTAAAGGCAAAACCGCCAATAGCAGACATGAATTGGAACACTGCTTTAACTGCTGGATATCCTAAAAACGGTAAAGTCTGAATCATTGATTCACTGGAAAATGAACTACCTAACCCTAAAAGAATACCCATGAAAGCCAACAAAGCAACCGGCAACATAAAAGTCTTTCCCAACCCTTGAAAGAACTCCCAAAAGGTTGATTTCTTTTTCTTTGTATTCATTTTTCTTCCTCCATCTCTTAGTAGTTTTAAGATTTTTAAAAAAATGATTGCGTTTTCATTGATAGGTTTATTATAGCTAACTAAAGGAAATAAAAAAGAGGAGACAGATATTCTGTATCCTCATACATGATTGAGTAAGATGTTTCACTAGAAATAGCAACAAATTATAGCTAATTGTTTTTCATTTGGTCTGCATACATCAAGAGTACTGTATCAAATAAACAAATCACAGAAATTCTTGAACTTAAATCGACACTGTGGTGATAGCGAGTCGTTCCCTTTGCATATAAGGAAATCGTCGATAATTTTTCCAAGTTACTTCCCTTGGTTGAAATAATGCTGATGATAGGGACTTGTTGTCTTTTAGCAATCTGGGCATAGGAGAGGATACCTTTTGTTTCTCCTGTGAAACTGACGAAAATGGCTAAGTCTTCCTGTTTCAAATTACTTACAGCTGCTTCTTGTTCATCCCAATCTGAACGAGCAAATGCTTTTTTTCCTAAAAAAGTCAGTTTTCGAGCAAAATCTGTACAAATAGGGAAGCTTCCTCCTAATCCAAAAACTTCGATAGTATTCGATTGATAGATCAATGTCATCATTTGTTTGGCCTTTTCTTCGCTCATTTGATGGAACGTCTCTGTGACATTTGAAGTGATTTGGTTCGTGATTGTTTGAAAGCTTCGGCTATTTCCTTCCTGTTCCTCTACATGGATGGATTGATCGATGGCGTATTTCAACTCTTTAAAACCTTGATAGCCTAAATGTTTAGCCGTTCGGGAGATAGTAGCAGTTGAGACAAATAAATCATCAGATACTTCATAAATCGTTTTTGTTCCAATATCGGACAAATGGAGGAATATATAATCCAATATTTCATTTTCGATTTTACTTAACGAGGAACGCTTCTTTTCTAGTAAAGCAATCAAACTATTGCTTAACATGGACGGTACTCCTTTCAATATCTAACAAAAATAGTATTCGTAAACAAATATCTCTGTTGAGTTTAGATAATAATCTAACTTATTATATAGCGCTTTCATAAAAATGTATATATAATAAAAGTTAGTTAAAATACTGGGATGATCTAAAGACAAAAGAGAGGAAGATAACCAATGAATCTTAACAAGCCCAAGATTGCTGAACAAAGTCCAAAGAAAATCTTTCTTTTCGATATGACATTCAGTTTGATTTCTTCTGATGGACTTTTGCAAACGCAACGTTTAGAAAGAAAATTGACACATTTCTTTCAAAAAGAGCAAAAAAATGTGTCAGTCAAAGTATATGATTCTAGCCAAATAGACAAAGAAGCAAAGAGAGCAGACATCTTATTGCTCACTCCTTTACTTGGATATGCAAAAGATAAAATAGAAAGTCAGTTCCCTGAAATACCTGTTTTCGTAATATCTAAGGAAGAATACGGAACTTTGGATGTGGAGAAAATAGTTAGTAAAATGGATGATTAAATCAAATTTTGATTGTTCATCCATTTTATCGTTTTAAGAAGTCTCTGCTATGTTCAAATGGTAATTTTGAATGTAGTAGAGTTTTTTACGCAAACCAACATAATTCTTAAAATGAATCTACTTGGATGATTTTTGTCCCCATATTCTTGATTTTGTCTAATACTTTTTCAGAGCAAAATTTATCAGTGATCAAATAATCAAAGACTGAAATATCAGCAATCTTGAATTTTGATGTCAGTCCGATTTTTCGATGATCAGCAACTAGAATCTTACATTTGATTGTCTGGTTGGTCATCATTTCGTTGATTGTTGATTCATTCAATATTTTCGTTGTGACCCCATGTGCGACATCGACTCCGCTGCAACCAATGATACAAATGTCTGCATTGATTGAAGAAATCGTATTTAATGCGATATCGCCCACCAGTGCTTCTTTTGGAAAGCGCATCTCTCCGCCAGTTAAAATATAACTGCAATTATCTTTGTGAGGAGAATAGTTGATTTTTACGTTGTTTGTAACGACTGTCAAATGGTTAGATTGAAGAAAATCCAGTGTTTTCAATGCAGTCGAGCTAGAATTAATAAACAATGTATCATAATCGCTAATGTATTTACTAGCTTCTCTGGCAATCGCTTGTTTAATCCTTTCAGGACCAGATTGATCAAAATCAGTCTGGTTTTTGTAATTATAAGAACAATAACCGTAATTGCGGATGATCTCGTTTTTTTCTTCTAATAAATTTAAATCTCTGCGTATCGTACTAATAGATACATCCAGAGATTCAGCTAATTGAAAAGTTGACAATTGTTCGGTTTGCTGAAGTAGTTCCAAAATATCTTTTTGCCGTTTTTCAATATTGACAAGTGAGTTTTTCATGACTGTTGCCTCCTGAAGGACATCTTGATCCATGGATTTATTTGATTAGTTGTTCATTTAAATATTCATATCTGTCTTTATTATACTGAAACAATCATTAATATTTAAAAGAAAATCATATAAAAGACAAACAGTCATATAAAAGGGTTTTCACGCATGCGGTTACGCATTAAGATTTACTTGTAAGTCGTAAGAATGATATGGGGGGAACAAGTAAATGAGCAAAACGGTAAATGAAGTGACAAAAGAAAAGTGGATATTAGAAACATTTCCAGAATGGGGTATGTATTTGAACGAGGAAATCGAATCAGAGGTAGTGGAACCTGGAACTTTTGCTATGTGGTGGCTAGGCTGTACGGGAATTTGGCTGAAAAGTCATGAAGGAACGAATATCTTATGTGATTTATGGTGTGGAACGGGAAAACGCAGTCATGGAAATGGCATGATGAAAAAAGGGCATCAGATGATGCGTATGAGCGGTGTTCAAAATATGCAGCCTAACTTACGGACTCAGCCTTTCGTAATCGATCCTTTTGAAATAAAAAATGTAGACGCTTTAATCGTCACACACATCCATTCCGATCATCTAGATATTCACACAGCTGCAGCCGTGCATCAAAATTGTCCTGAAGCAATATTCATTGGACCAAAAGAAGTGGTTCACATGTGGCAAAAATGGGGGATCCCTGAAGAAAAAACGATTATCGTGAAACCAGGTGATGCGGTCAAAATCAAAAATATCAATGTAGTAGCTTTAGAAGCGTTTGATCGGACAGCGTTGGTTACTTGTGAAGATCCGGAAGAAGTATTGAAAGGAAAAATGCCTCAGGAGATGGATCAAATAGCAGTAAATTATTTATTTGAAACATCAGGAGGTAATCTTTATCACGCAGGAGATTCACATTATTCCAATTTATTTGCCAAACATGGCAATGACCACAAAATCGATGTCTGCTTAGGAGCCTACGGTGAAAACCCACGAGGGATAACAGACAAAGTTACTTCTGTTGATATGCTGCGCATGGCGGAGTCATTGAATGCAAAAGTAGTGATTCCTGTCCACTACGATATTTGGTCTAATTTTATGGCTGATCCTAAAGAGATTACTGAAATTTGGAAATTCAAAAAGGATCGCTTGCATTATGGGTTTAAACCTTATATCTGGCAAGTAGGCGGGAAATTCATCTATCCGACAAACAAAGATGATCTTGAGTTTAATTTTTATCGCGGATTTGAAGATGTCTTCTCGATTGAAAATGATACACCGTTTCCGTCGTTTTTATAAGAAAGAAGGGAAGTTTCTTGCTGAAATACTTTTTTGACTATCAATTGATTCATTACCCAGATAAAGAAATCACGAATTGGCGTGAAGCTATCGCCGAAAGCTGTCGTGTATTGATTGATAAGAAAATCATTGATCAAACGTATGTTGAAGAAATCATTCATTGTGTAGAAAAATATGGACCTTATATTGTGATTGCACCTCAAGTAGCCATGCCACATTCTTCAGAAAAAAGCGAGGGAGTTTTTGGAACGGCTATTTCATTTACCAAGTTGAAGCAGCCAGTCCGTTTTGAAAGCGAAGATGAGAATGAGGAGAAAACGGCCAGTTTGTTTTTTACACTCGCAGCAAAAAATCCAAAAGAACACCTAGAAAATATCCAAAAATTATCCGAATTATTAATGACAGATGGATTGGTTGAGCGTCTCATCTCTACGAACTCCATCGATGATTACCAAGTTGTGATGGCGGAATATAATTAATTGATAGAGGAGAAAAAAGATGGGGGAATTTTTGTTAAGCATTTGGACGTATTTTGCAACAAATATCTTGACGCAGCCAGCGTACCTGATTGGTTTTATCGTGTTATTAGGCTATATTTTGCTGAAACGCCCGCTTCATGAATGCATCGCTGGATTCTTAAAGGCAACGGTTGGCTACTTTATTTTGACTGTTGGCTCTGGTGGTTTGGTCAACAATTTTCGACCAATCTTGGTTGGACTAAAAGAACGGTTTAATTTGGATGCTATGGTTACAGATCCTTATTTTGGACAAAAATGCTGTGGATGCTGGATTAATGGAGACATTTGGCCGTACCTTTGGAGATGTGATGATTCTATTACTGATTGCATTTGTTTTAAATATTTTATTAGTCCGTTTTCAGAAATATACGAAACTGCGATCCGTTTTCACGACCGGAAATGTTCAGGTCCAGCAAGCAGCTACCGCTTTTTGGATTTTACTGTTTTGTTTTCCTGATCTAGGCAGGATACAAGTATTGATATTTATGGGATTGATTTTAGGGTGTTATTGGGCAGTAGCTTCTAACTTAACAGTAGGGATCACGCAGGAATTGACAGAAGGTGCCGGATTTGCGGTGGCACATCAGCAAATGTTCGGAATCTTTATTTTTGCTAAACTAGCTGAATGGATGAAAAAGCGGGATGAAAAGAAAAATCGATCGATCAAGCAAGACAAGAAAATCGAAGATATCCAATTACCAGGATTCCTATCGATATTTAATGAGAATATGGTTGCTACTTCGTTGCTCATGCTATTTTTCTTTGGGATCATTCTGCTTGTACTAGGCAAAGATTATTTGATTCAAGCACAATTCATGAAAGAGGGGCAGAGTTTCTTATTCTACATTATGACGACTTCCTTGAATTTTGCGGTATATCTGGCAATCTTGCAATTAGGGGTTCGGACTTTCGTCGATGAACTAACTCAATCTTTTCAAGGAATCTCAAACACGATTTTACCAGGAGCTGTTCCAGGAATCGATGTAGCCGCTACTTTTGGCTTTGGTTCGCCAAATGCGGTAACGATTGGATTTTTGTTCGGTGCTTTGGGTCAATTTTTGATGATTGGTTTACTGATTTTATTGAAATCGCCAACGATCGTCATAGCCGGTTTCATTCCGTTGTTCTTTGATAATGCTGTCATAGCAGTTTATGCCAATAACCGAGGTGGATTCAAAGCTGCCTGTCTATTCCCGTTTCTTTCTGGAATCATACAAGTAGGCGGTTCAGCATTATTCGCTACATGGATCGGGATGTCAACATACGGTGGTTATATCGGGATGTTCGATTGGGCGACAGCTTGGCCATTATTTACAGTAGTCATGAAAGTTCTAGGTTATGCTGGAATCGCCGTAGTCGTCATTGGTCTATTGGCTATTCCGCAGTTACAATATCGGAAAAATCCTGAAGGGTATTTCTTGATTGTAGAAGATTATGAAAAATATGCAGAAAAGCAGAAAGCATAAAAGAAATCTGATTAGACAACACTCATAATGGAGGGATTAGGATGAGAATTTTAGTATCGTGTGCAAATGGATCAGGAACCAGCTTGATGATGATGAGAAGTGTAGAAAAAGCAATGAAAGAACTAAATATACCAATTACCAAGATTCATCATTGTGCTATTTCAGAGGGGAAAAGCTCAGCGAGTCAATATGATGTCGTTTTTACACCAGTCAATTTTTTGAATATGTTTACTCAGGCAGAGAAAAAAGGCGTTACAGTTATTGGTATAAAAAATGTGATGTCCGCCAAAGAAATCAGTGAAAAATTTGCTGAAACAACATGGTATCAAAAAAACAAGTGAAAGAAGGAACCAAGATGAGCAGGCCGAATCTGCAAATTGCGTTAGATCACAATGATTTAGAACATGCATTAGGCGATGTTATGAAAGTCGGTGATGTAGTAGACATTATTGAAGTGGGAACGATCCTTTGCTTACAGGAAGGACAAAAAGCGATTCGCTGTATTCACAGTATATTTCCAGAAAAAAAACTGGTCGCTGATACAAAATGTGCAGATGCTGGAGGAACAGTAGCAAGAAATGTTGCTACTGCAGGAGCAGATTGGATGACAGTCATTTGCTGTGCAACAATGCCAACGATGAAGGCAGCACAAAAAGAGATAGGCGAATTACAAGTAGAACTCTATGGCAATTGGACTTTTGAGCAAGCCAAGGATTGGTATAACATCGGAATCCGACAGGTAATCTACCACCAAAGCCGTGATGCGCTCTTATCTGGTGAAGCTTGGGGTGAAAAAGATTTGTCGAAGGTCAGCAAACTGATTGAACTAGGCTTCAATGTTTCTGTAACTGGTGGATTAAATCCAAACACATTACAATTGTTTGAAGGAATCAACGTGTATACCTTTATCGCGGGTCGGGGGATTACAGGAGCAGAAGATCCAATGAAGGCTGCACAATGTTTCAAAGATGAGATCATTCGTATCTGGGGGTAAGGAAATGGCTCAAATTGGGATTTATGAAAAAGCATTACCCAAAGATATTTCATGGAAAGAACGTTTTTCCCTTGTAAAAGAAATGGACTTCGATTTTATCGAGATGTCGATTGATGAGACGGATGAGCGGTTAGCACGATTAGATTGGTCTGAAAAAAAGATAGCTGAGCTGAGAGAAGAGATGTTTAGCTCTGGAGTACGTATCCATTCGATTTGTTTAAGTGCGCATCGGCGATTTCCGTTTGGTTCTGCTGATCCAGAAAAGAAAAAAGCAGCGAAACAACTAATGAAAAAAGCAATCCATTTGGCGCATAATTTAAGCGTCAAAGTAATCCAAATAGCTGGATATGACGTTTATTATGAAGAGAAATCAATGAATTCCAGAGAAGACTTTATCGAAGGAATAAAAGAAAGTGTAAAGGAAGCCTCTAAATATGGCATCATTCTTTCCGTGGAAATCATGGATGACCCATTTATGAACTCCATTTCAAAATTTTTAGAAATCAAAGAACAGATTCGTTCCCCTTTTCTACAAGTATATCCAGACCTAGGCAATTTGTCCGCATGGCCGGAAAATAATCCGGCTCGAGAACTTGAGAAAGGGATCGATTATATCACTGCTATCCACTTAAAAGACACGTATCCTGTAACAAAAGAATATTCAGGACAGTTTCGAGATGTTCCTTTTGGTAACGGATGCGTTGACTTTCTTGGATTATTGAGACATTTGAAACGTCTAGATTATGATGGAACATTCCTGATCGAAATGTGGAGTGAAAAAAGTCAAGATTTTCGAAGAGAAATCCAACAGGCAAAAGACTACTTAAGTTCTAAATTGAAGGAGGCTGGCTATGATGTCTTGTGAAGAAAAAATTGCAGCAATGAAGCAACGTGTCTTTGAAGCAAATCTGGCATTGCCGCAATACGGATTAGTCAAATTGACTTGGGGCAATGTGAGTGAAGTGGACCGTGAGCTAGGAGTCATCGTTATTAAGCCAAGCGGTGTCCGATATGAACGCATGCAAGCAGATCAAATGGTTGTAACAGATTTGTCAGGAAATATAATAGAAGAAGACAGCTTAAAACCATCTTCAGATCTGCCTACCCATGTTGTTTTATACAAAGCTTTTGAAGATGTAACTGCTGTTACTCATACTCATTCTACTCACTCTGTCATGTGGGCGCAAGCAGGCAGAGATTTGCCAGCTTATGGCACGACCCATGCTGATGCTTTTTATGGAAAGATTCCTTGTACACGCCAATTGACGAAAGAAGAAGTAAAAGAAGCTTATGAAGTTCATACAGGGAATGTGATTGTCGAGACATTTAAGGAAAGAAAATTAGAGCCAAACGAAGTCCCTGGAGTACTTGTCTATGGACATGGACCATTCACTTGGGGGCGCTCACCTATAGAAGCAGTAGAAAATAGCCTGATTTTAGATGAAATTTGTTTGATGGCTAAAGAAAACAAGTTGATCAACCCAAATATATGTGAAATCCCACAATATTTGCTAGATAAACATTATTTTCGAAAACACGGAAAGCATGCATACTATGGGCAATAGAGATGCTAGGGTAAGGGTAGAAAATTAAAAGATAATACTTGATAGAGAGAAACAGAGGTTGTGAAGAAAATTTATCACAACCTTTTTTATTTATCAAAAAGGGTGCATTCTAAAAGGAAAGAGGAATTTTAAGGAATCGAGAGAATCTTTACAGGAGAGTTATATGTGATAGATTAAATAATCAAAGAATTGTATTATTAGAGGGAGAATTGTATAAGAAAGGAAGAAAAAAATGAATGTTGATTCCCTTATGATTGATGAGATTTCTGAATTATATAAGAGCGTTGGTTGGACGCATTACACAAAAGACACTGCAAGGTTAGAGAAGGCATTTGAACAATCTGAATCTCTGATAAAGCGTAATGGAGAAGGGAAGATTATCGGAGTCGTTCGTTGGATCACTGATTGTGCGACGATCGCATTTATTCAAGATATCCTCATTCATCCGAGGTATCAGCGCCAAGGAATAGGCAAAGCACTTTTGAATGAAGTTTTGGAGAAGATCACCAGTTATGGACCAGTCCAAATCGAATTATTGACAGATGATACTGAGAAAACAAAAAAATTTTATGAATCAGTAGGGTTTGTTCAAGTAAAAGAAATGGATGCTGTTTCTTATATAAAGGATACTAGAAGATAAGAGGGACTTTTTGGTAATGGCAAATACTATATATAACGTAAAAAAAAATTGGAGGATAGATTCAAGTATCACTCAATCTATCCTCCATTCCTCGTTTATTTTATTCACTTCTTTATCAAATACTATTTTTTGTACATTTGGACTAATATAAAAAATGAATACATGATTTTTTGGTAGCGTCAATAATTTTGTGTAAATAACTC
>NZ_KV833976.1:83953-114688 GCF_001837725.1 Enterococcus sp. HMSC072F02 | reverse complement strand
TCATGCGTTGGTTCGAATCCAGCTACCCCAGTATAGCACAACCGTAGGCTCTCGTAAGTTCGAGAGCTCTTTTTTTGCTTTGCTACCTTGTTCCTTGAAGATTCTGTCAAATTAAGATAGAGTTAAGTTAACAAAAAAAATTGGAGGGGTCAAAATGAAGTGGAAAGAAAAAGTAGACGAAGCAGCTGAAAAGTTATATGACTTGGTCAAATCAGAAAAATACGATATCGAAGTGAACATTCCTAAAAAAGGTGAAAAAGCAGTCCATGTAAAATCAAAACGCCCAACGAATCATACCAAAAAATGGATGGCTAAAAACCGCTAATAATAACAAAAGATCCATAAATCGGCATTTTCAGCGATTATAGGGTCTTTTGTTATTTTCTCAATAGGACATATCTAGAAAATGAATTCTATTAATAGGAATGGGAAGAAGGATTTGTACCTACATCATCTGTTTATGGATAGAATCCTTTATCTTTTTCAGTTGTGAATCAGGTATATACCAGTTATAATAGAAGAAACGAAAGGACGGGTGTACGTTATGTCGAATCAATTACCTGTATATATACAGATTCATGACCAATTAAAAAATGAAATCGAACAAGGTATATGGAAAGTCGGAGACCGTCTTCCTTCAGAAAGAGAATTAGCAGTGAAATTCAATGTCAGCCGTATGACGTTGAGACAAGCAATTCAAAACTTGGCAGATGAAGGAATCTTAGAAAGAAAGATCGGTTCGGGTACATATGTTGCGCGAGAAAAAGTACAAGAAAAGATGTCTGGCGCGACAAGTTTTACAGAAATCATGGAATCGCAAAATAGAGTACCTTCTAGTCGAACAATCTCTTACTTTTTGACTTCGCCAAGCTCAAGTGAAATGGAAAAACTAAACTTGAGTAAAGATGACACGATCTTGCGAATGGAGCGTATTCGTTATGCAGATGATGTCCCTATTTGTTTTGAAGTAGCCAGTGTTCCGCAAAAGCTGATCGATGGCTACAGCAAAGCAGAGATTACTGAATCGCTGTATCGCACATTAGAAGAAAAAGGCGGGAAAAAAATCGGTCCAGCGAATCAAACGATTACTGCTGTATTGGCTTCTGAGAAAATCGCAGACTATTTAGAGGTGAAACGAGGAGATGCCGTTCTTCGTTTGCGTCAGATTTCCTATTTTGAAGATGGTACGCCATTTGAGTATGTGCGTACGCAATATGTAGGAAATCGTTTTGAGTTTTATTTGGAAAAATAAAAAACAGGTGATCCCTGATTCCTTATTCGAAAAAAAGAGAATCAGAATCACCTGTTTTTATCTATGATCAGTTATCAGTTGCTCGTGATAAGAAACAGGACCTTCTTCAAATTGGACTTGTCCGTTCAGCAGCTCAATGATGGATTCTTTAAAGCTGTCAGCATTTTTTTCATCCACTGCACAGATGACGATGACTTGATCAGTGTATTGGATTTCTTTTATGAAAAAATGCTGTAGTTCAAGATAATTTTGTAATTTTCCTAGTTGCGGATACGTGATCACTACGGAGATCTCCTGTTGCAAGGTACCTTCTACGATTCCAATGTCGGACAATGCTTGAGAGACCGCATGAGTGTATGCACGTATCAATCCGCCCGTGCCGAGTTTCGTTCCTCCAAAATATCGAGTGACTACTGCAGCTACATTGATCAGTTGATTTTTTTTGAGGACTTCCAACATCGGTACGCCCGCCGTTCCACTTGGTTCGCCATCATCGCTGCTACGTTGGATCTCATTTTTTTCGCCAATGACGAAGGCGCTGCAGTTATGGTTTGCTTTCCAATGTTCTTTTTTGATTTCTTGGATGAAGTTTTTCGCTTCTTCTTCTGATTCTATTCGTTTAAGAGAACAGATAAAGCGTGATTTCTTGATTTCAATCTCACTTTGTCCATTTTCTTTGATTGTACGATAACGTTCGATCATCTTGTCACCTCTTTTTTTCGGTTGCTTTATTCAGTATAAAGAAAGTTCTAGGTTGTTTCAACACTATAACGGTTGCGCAATTACTGTAGTATGCGATAATAAAGACAAAGGCAGGTGGATCCGGGGATGAAGGAACGAATGAAAAAGTATGATGCAATTACGCATTATTTGAAGAACAACGGCGGCTCCCAAGTAACATTAACCTTTACCCAATTTGATGAACTGTTGTTTCCCAGTAACGGACTTCCCAAAACAGCCAGGGAAAGCACAGATTGGTGGGCAAATGACTATAGACATCCAGAAAAGGGTGCCTACGGCTGGTTAAATGCAGGCTATGAAGTAGTGGTCATCAATTTGGATAAAGAATATGTCGTATTCAATAAATTAGTGAAATCTAGCTGGCTATTTGATTAAATAAACCGTGTTTAGAAAACGTTGACAAATTTCTTTCTTTTTATATAATAGAGTAACAAACGCTAAGAAAACGTTTGCGTAGTCTGTTTTAAAAAGGAGAGAAAAGTATGGCTAAAAAAACAATCATGCTTGTATGTTCGGCTGGTATGAGCACAAGTTTGCTAGTAACAAAAATGCAAAAAGCTGCGGAAGCAAAAGGAATCGATTCTGATATTTTCGCTGTGTCAGCTTCTGATGCAGATAATAATCTTGCAAATAAAGATGTAGATGTACTGTTATTAGGACCTCAAGTTCGCTTTATGAAAGCTGATTTTGAAAAACGTCTGGAACCAAAAGGCATTCCTTTAGACGTCATCAATATGGCTGATTATGGAATGATGAATGGCGAAAAAGTATTAGACCAAGCAATTACATTGATTGGTGAATAAATAGATTATATAGAACTATCAAACAAGCAATCAAAAAAAAGATTGCTTGTTTTTTCGTATATTTTTTTAGGGCGAATGATATGAATCATTTTTGGGGCAGAAGGCTTCTTACGAGAGAGATTGAAGCAATGGATTGTGAGGAGGGAAACTTACCAAATTATGAGAAGATCGCAGCAGTAGAACGTTTAGGTAACAGGATTCTTTGTCATCGTTGTGGAGTGAAAAAGCCTTTCTTTGAGGGACAGCTTGCAGACTATGGCTATTTTTGCATACATTGCCTGTCTTTAGGGCGATGCGACAGTCAACAAGAGTTATATTTATTTGATCAGCCAAAAGCAGAATCTCGAGAAGTCGTCTTTTCTTGGACAGGACAGCTTACTGAAAAACAAACGGAAATCGCAGATAGGATACTTTATCATTCAGAAAAAAGACACCATCTTATTTGGGCAGTAACAGGTGCAGGAAAAACAGAAATGCTTTATCCGATTTTAGTGAAAACGTTAAAAGCTGGAGGAAGAGTAGCCATTTGTACACCGCGAATCGACGTTTGTAATGAATTGTTTTTACGTTATCGTCCTGTTTTTCCAGAAGAAACAATCATGTTACTCCATGGGAATACAACAACAGCTTATACCTTTAGTTCTTTTGTTATCTGTACGATTCATCAACTATATCGTTTTTATCGATCCTTTGACTTATTAGTAATTGATGAGATTGATGCTTTTCCTTATAGCGGGGATGCTGGGCTAGCTCACGCTGTGCAAACAGCAATCAAATCAGACGGTCGATTCATCTACTTAAGCGCCACGCCTGAGGAAAAGTTACTAAAGGAAATCAAGCAGACATTTGAGATCCACAAACTTGCCTTGCGCTTTCATCGGCGCTTGCTTCCTGAACCCGTACTTGTTTTCATGAATAATTGGCGACAAAAATGTGGGAACAAAAAGAAAATCAACTCTTTGGTGCGGATCATTCAGCAACTAATCAAAGAAAACCATATCCTTTTATTTTGTCCAAGTATTACGATGATGCATCGTTTAAAAGTCACACTGCAAGAAGCTTTTCCAGAATATGAGATAACAGATGTTTCTTCACAAGACGATCAACGGGCAAAGAAAGTTCAGAAAATGCGAGAAGCAACATACGAGATACTGTTAACCACGATGATCCTAGAACGAGGAGTCACATTTGAAAGAATCTCTGTCATCGTTTTAGGAGCAGATCATCCAGTTTTTACTAAATCCTCTTTGGTGCAAATCGCAGGAAGAGCCGATCGTAAAGGTCCTTATACGAACAGTCGAGTCTATTTTTTCTATGAAGAAAAAACTTCAGCTATTCGAAAAGCCTGTCAGGAAATCAAAGAAATGAACGAAGAAGGGAAGAAGATGCTGTGAGATGTAGTTGCTGCAGTAAAGACATCATCCAAAATTTAACATTCAGCGAGATCATCGGTGTGTCGAAATATAGACTTCCTCAGACCTGTTCAGTTTGCCGCGCACAATTCCATTTATTGGAAGCAAAAGGTTGTGCAGGTTGTCAAAAACCAATCCATTTGACATACGAGGAGACGAAAAAGAAAGCAAAGACTAGTTTCGTTTTCTGCAACGACTGTCAAGAATGGAAGAAGAAATATCCTGCATATGATTTTCAACACCGCGCCTTTTTTACGTACGATGAAAAAATGCAGGCTTGGATCAATCGGTACAAGTTTATGGGACACATCCGATTAGCAGGGACTTTTGCATATAAATGGACTCAGATAAAAAAAGATTACCCGGCATATATTTATTGTCCAATACCTTTATCTGAAAAAAGGTGGCTAGAAAGAGGATTCAATCAAGTAAGCGAGATGTTGAAAGCAGCAAAAATTCCTTTTCAGATGCTGCTCAAAAGAGAGCAACATCTGCTTGCTCAAGCAAAAAACACGCGAAAGGAAAGATTGGAGATGCCTCAGCCTTTTGAGCTTGCTGTACCTCTTTCTAAGATACAACATAAAAAAATATTGATTATTGACGATGTCTATACAACAGGTCAGACACTTTTTCATGCAGCAGATTGCTTGCAGACCGCACAGCCAAAAATCATCCGAACCATTTCTTTGGCAAGATGAATCAGATGTGGAAATTTGATAGCGATTTAATTTGCAAATAACTTAGAGTTCGATATAATAGAATTAAGAAGAGGGAAAGAGTGGTCCTTCTCCTTCTTGATTGTGGTAGACGAAAGGGGTAATTTTTATGTTTAGATATAATGTACGCGGCGAAAATATCGAAGTAACTGAAGCGATTCGCGACTACGTTGAGAAAAAAGTAGGCAAACTAGAACGCTATTTCAGTGACGCACCCGATGCTACGGCGCATGTGAACTTAAAAGTTTATACAGAAAAAACAGCAAAAGTGGAAGTAACGATCCCATTACCTTATCTTGTATTACGTGCCGAAGAAACTTCTCCAGATCTATACGCAAGTATCGATTTGGTTGTTGACAAATTGGAACGCCAAATCCGCAAATTCAAAACAAAAATCAATCGTAAATCCCGTGAAACGGGCATGAATACTGCAGATGCTGCTGTTTTATTCAATGGAGAGGAAGAAAACGAAAACGATTCTGAATTAGATATCGTACGTACAAAACGCCTTTCATTGAAACCAATGGACAGTGAAGAAGCAGTCTTACAAATGAACATGCTGGGACATAACTTCTTTATTTTTGAAGATGCAGAAACAAATGGTACAAGTATCGTTTACCGCCGAAAAGATGGAAAATACGGATTGATCGAAACAGACTGATCATCCATACTTAAATAACATCAAAAACTTGCAGCAGCTGTCAATAGCTGCCGCAAGTTTTTTTGAGTTCGTCTCTTTTTTAGTTAAAATATGAATAAATTATGAAGTTCTTACTTTAATACGATTAAGATATTTCAATTATCTATAACTAATGATAAAATAAAAAGTAGAGTCTACATAGTCTGGATAATACACAGAAGGAAAAGGAGATTACACAACGCATGGCCAATTTGATTCGTTCACTTATCGAAAATGATAAGAAAGAACTAAAACGTTTAGATAGCATTGCAAAAAAAGTTGAATCATACGCTGACCAAATGGCAGCATTAACTGATGAACAATTACAAGCAAAAACTGCTGAATTCAAGAGCAGATACCAAAAAGGAGAAACATTAGATCAATTACTTCCGGAAGCTTTTGCAGTCGTTCGGGAAGCAGCAAAACGTGTATTGGGGTTATATCCATACCACGTACAATTAATGGGTGGGATCGTGCTTCACGATGGGAATATCCCTGAAATGCGTACTGGTGAAGGTAAAACCTTGACTGCAACGATGCCGGTGTATCTGAATGCGTTGACTGGCGAAGGGGTCCACGTAGTTACCGTCAATGAATATTTAGCAACCCGTGACTCGACGGAAATGGGCGAGCTTTATAATTTCTTAGGATTGACAGTTGGGTTGAATATCAACTCAAAATCTTCGGATGAAAAACGCGAGGCTTATAATTGCGATATCACTTATAGCACGAATAATGAATTAGGATTTGACTATTTGAGAGACAACATGGTCGTTTACCGTCATCAAATGGTACAACGTCCGCTGAATTATGCCATTGTCGATGAAGTTGACTCGATCTTGATTGATGAAGCGAGAACGCCGCTGATCATTTCAGGGCAAGCAGAAAAATCAACAGCTTTATATACAAGAGCAGACAACTTCGTGAAACGTTTGAAAGAAGAAGAAGATTATAAAATCGATATACAATCAAAAACAATCAGTTTAACTGAAGCAGGGATCGAAAAAGCTGAAGAAACATTCGGTTTGGACAACTTATATGACATTGAAAATACTGCATTGACCCATCACTTGGATCAAGCATTGAGAGCCAACTACATCATGCTTTTAGACATCGATTATGTTGTTCAAGATGGAAAAGTATTGATTGTTGACCAATTTACGGGTCGGATCATGGATGGACGCCGTTATTCAGATGGTCTTCATCAAGCTATCGAAGCTAAAGAAGGCGTAGAGATCGAAGACGAAACGAAAACGATGGCGACGATCACTTTCCAAAACTATTTCCGTATGTACAAGAAACTTGCGGGGATGACTGGTACAGCTAAGACAGAAGAAGAAGAGTTCAGAGAGATTTATAATATTCAAGTATACCAGATTCCGACAAACCGTCCGGTCATCCGTGACGATCGACCAGATTTGCTTTACCCAACATTACAAAGCAAGTTCCATGCTGTCGTACAAGATATCAAAGATCGCTACCGCAAAGGACAGCCTGTCTTAGTCGGAACTGTTGCAGTTGAAACATCTGAGTTATTATCAGATATGCTGAATCAAGAACGTATTCCTCATGAAGTACTGAATGCGAAAAATCACTTTAAAGAAGCAGAAATCATCATGAATGCGGGTCAAAAAGGTGCAGTGACGATTGCTACCAACATGGCTGGTCGGGGAACAGATATCAAGCTAGGGCTTGGCGTAAGAGAACTTGGTGGCCTAGCAGTTATCGGGACAGAACGACATGAATCTCGTCGTATCGATAACCAGCTTCGAGGACGTGCAGGACGTCAAGGAGACCCTGGTATGTCACAATTCTACTTGTCTTTAGAAGATGATTTGATGAAACGATTCGGTTCAGAACGAATCAAAGCTTTCTTAGATCGAATGAAGATCGGTGACGAAGATGCTGTGATCCAAAGCAAGATGCTGACGAAACAAGTAGAAGCTGCACAAAAACGCGTAGAAGGAAACAACTACGACACACGTAAGAACGTCTTGCAATACGATGACGTGATGCGTGAGCAACGTGAAGTAATCTATAAACAGCGTCAAGAAGTGATCATGGAAGAAAAAAGCTTATCTAAACCACTGATGAATATGGTCAAACGGACAATCAGTCGTGTGGTAGATGCGCATACGCAATTAGAAAAAGAAAATTGGAATTTGGAAAGTATCGTCGATTTTGCTGGCAGCACGCTTGTCCATGAAGACAGTATTTCCCTTACAGATATCGAAGGAAAAACCTCTCAAGAAATCAAAGAATATCTAAACGAACGAGCACAAGAAGTATTCAATACCAAAGCAGCTCAATTGAACGGACCAGAGCAACTGCTTGAATTTGAAAAAGTCGTGATCTTACGTGTCGTGGACTCTAAATGGACAGATCATATTGATGCAATGGACCAATTACGTCAGTCAATCGGCTTGCGTGCCTATGGTCAAAACAATCCATTAGTCGAATACCAAACAGAAGGTTATAAGATGTTCGAAGATATGGTAGGTGCCATTGAATATGAAGTCACTCGTATCTTCATGAAAGCTGAGATCCGTCAAAACGTACAACGTGAGCAAGTTTCTCAAGGAACAGCTTCTCACTCAGAAGATGGAGATGCCAAAGAAAACAGTAATACTAGCGCGAAAAAACAACCAATCCATGTGAACAAGGTTGGTAGAAATGATCCTTGTCCTTGTGGAAGCGGGAAAAAATATAAGAACTGTCACGGAAAAGATGCAAACTAATTTCTGACAGCAGGATTGGTGAGACAAATTCTTTTTTAAAGAATTTGTCTCACCTTCTTTCTGTTATTTGACGATTCTGTTAGACTAGATATAATAAAAAAAGTATAGTGAAAGAAGGAAAAAAACATGGAAATATCCGAAATTCGAAATCTCCTGACAGAAATGCAGGAAAAGGTCACAAGCTTCAGGAGGTCTCTTTGACTTAGACCAGCTGGAAGAAGACATTGCGGAAGCAGAAGCAAAAATGGCTGAACCTGGTTTTTGGGATGATAGCGAAGCTGCTCAAAAAGTGATCAGTGAAAACAATGCAAATAAAGAAACTTATGATCAATTCCATTCTCTTGCTGAAGAACTGGAAGAAATCGAATTGATGGTGGAGATGTTGCAGGAAGAACCTGATGCAGCAATGCAAGAAGAAGCAGAAACACGTATCAATGCGCTAGATGAAAAAATGAAGACGTATGAATTATCTATGTTGTTAGATGGTCCTTATGATCGAAACAACGCCATCGTCGAATTGCATCCAGGGGCTGGCGGAACGGAGTCCCAAGACTGGGGCAGCATGCTTTTACGCATGTATACACGCTGGGCAGAGCAGCATGGGTATCAAGTAGAGACACTAGATTATCAAGCAGGCGATGAAGCAGGAATCAAGAGTGTGACCCTACTGATCAAAGGACACAACGCATTTGGCTATCTGAAATCAGAAAAAGGTGTTCATCGCCTTGTACGTATCTCGCCTTTTGACTCAGCAAAACGTCGTCATACTTCTTTTTGTTCGGTAGATGTGATGCCAGAGCTTGATGAAACGATCGATATAGAAATCAATCCAGATGATTTGAAGATCGACACATATCGGGCAAGTGGTGCAGGTGGTCAGCACATCAATAAGACAGAATCCGCTGTACGAATCACTCACTTGCCTACAGGAACAGTAGTAGCGAGTCAGGCACAACGTTCACAATTGAAAAACCGGGAACAAGCGATGGGGATGCTGAAAGCTAAGCTTTACCAATTAGAAGTGGAAAAGAAAGAACAAGAAGCAGCTGCACTGAGAGGAGAACAAAAAGAAATCGGCTGGGGATCACAGGTCCGTTCTTATGTTTTCCATCCATATTCTATGGTAAAAGACCATCGGACAAACGTAGAGACAGGAAATGTCCAAGCTGTTATGGACGGAGATCTTGATTTATTTATTGACGGCTATTTGAAAATGCATCTGCAATAAGAGCCCTTTGTTAAATTGAAATAAAATTGTAAGATTTTGCAAGCAAGTTGAAACATTGCCATGCTATAATAGCTAAAGACTGAAAAAGATATGGAGAGAACGCCATGATTGAAATGAAGGATGTAATGAAGAAGTACTCAAACGGTACCACTGCTATCCGCAATCTCTCGATTGTCATCGAACAAGGAGAGTTTGTGTATGTTGTTGGTCCGTCTGGAGCTGGTAAATCTACATTCATCAAATTGATGTATCGAGAAGAAAAAGCTTCAAAAGGAACTTTGAACGTCGCAGGTCATGATCTAATAGCCATCAAAAACCGCGAAGTTCCTTATCTACGCAGAGAAATCGGCGTGGTATTCCAAGACTATAAATTATTACCAAGAAAAACAGTATATGAAAATGTTGCGTACGCCATGCAAGTTATCGGCAGAAAACCTCGGGATATCAAAAAACGAGTAATGGAAGTGCTGGATCTTGTTGGTTTGAAACACAAAGTCCGAGTCTTTCCTAGCGAATTATCTGGTGGGGAACAACAACGTGTTTCTATTGCCCGAGCAATCGTAAATACACCTAAAGTACTTATCGCGGATGAACCGACAGGGAATCTAGATCCGGAAAACTCATGGGAAATCATGAAACTATTAGATCGGATCAATGCACAAGGAACAACTGTCGTGATGGCTACACATAACAGTACGATCGTAAATACGATTCGACACCGAGTAATTGCTATCGAAAACGGCCGCATTATGCGAGACCAAGCGGAAGGGGAATATGGATACGATGATTAGAACCTTTTTCCGCCATTTATTAGAAAGTATCAAGAGTTTGAAACGTAACGGCTGGATGACAGTAGCTTCGGTCAGTGCGGTAACGATCACGTTGACTTTAGTTGGTGTGTTCATGGCGGTCATCATGAACGCAACCAAACTAGCACAAGATATAGAAGGAAACGTGGATGTATCTGTGTTCGTAGACATTGGTACAAAAGACGAAGAGATGAAAAAACTAGAAAAAGAATTAAATGACTTAGATCATGTCAAAAAAGTCGAATTTTCAAGCAAAGAACAGGAATTGAAGAAAATCCAAAAAGAAATGGGTGATTCTTGGAAATTGTTTGAAGGGGATAATAACCCGTTATATGATGTATACGTAGTAAGTGCTACCGATCCTTCTTATACAAAACAAGTATCAGAAAAAGCGGCAGATTTGAAGAATGTTTCCCGTTCTGATTACGGTGGGCCTTCCTCAGATCGGATTTTCCAAATTGCTGGTGCAGTTCGAACATGGGGATTAGTTGCGGCGGCATTGCTGTTGTTTGTAGCAATGTTTCTCATTTCTAACACGATTCGGATCACGATTTTATCTAGACAGCGTGAAATTCAAATCATGCGTTTAGTAGGAGCAAAAAATGGATATATCCGCTGGCCATTTTTCCTTGAAGGTGGTTGGATCGGCTTAATCGGTGCCATTCTTCCGATACTGATCATTACATTTGGTTACGCATGGTTTTACCAATTGATCAATCCGTCATTATTACGATCTCATTATTCATTGATCCATCCAGAAAATATCGTTTGGAAAATCAATCTTTTGATGGTCGGTATTGGTGTGATCATTGGTTCACTCGGCTCGATCATCTCTATGAGACGTTTCTTGAAATTCTAGTGTCACAAGATAAATATAATCAGAAAGTTGGACGATTTCGTTCCAGCTTTCTTTTTTTATCAGCTAGGTGGAGTAAATGGGGCGGCTTTTTTCTCTTTACTTTAAAAAACAACTTGGGTATTCTTAAGTTGGTAGAAAAAGAGGTGAAGCCGTGAAGATTATCGTTGACAATTTTTTTACGATCCTTTTGATTATGAATATTTTGCTTTCCTTTATTATCGTTTTTCGAGAAAGAAAGGAAACTGCGCAAACATGGGCATGGCTGCTCGTTTTGATGTTCATTCCAGTTGTAGGATTTATTTTATATATTTTTTTAGGAAGAGGGATTTCCAAAGAGAAAATCTTTGATTTGAAGATCCAAGGGAAAATCGGTAAGAATCTAGAAATCGAAGAAGATAAACAAGCATTGATGCGAGGACTTTATCCTCATCCGCCTACTGGACAAGTAGATGTGAAACAATTGATCTATATGCTTACTGTATTTGAAAGTACGCTTT
This sequence comes from Enterococcus sp. HMSC072F02, assembly GCF_001837725.1. NCBI lineage: Bacteria > Bacillati > Bacillota > Bacilli > Lactobacillales > Enterococcaceae > Enterococcus > Enterococcus sp. HMSC072F02. The sequence continues at coordinate 102,954 of NZ_KV833976.1, read as the reverse complement.
ATACGACTAAAAATGAAATCACTTTATTTACAGATGGTCGTGAAAAATTCGATGCGCTGATCGAGGATATCAAACAGGCAGAAGACCATATCCATTTCCAATATTATATTTACCGCAGTGATACATTAGGTGAAGAAGTTCGAGAGGCATTGACAGAGGCAGCAAGACGCGGAGTAAAAGTCAGAGTCCTTCTTGATGCATGGGGTTCCACACAAGTTTCTTCTAGTTTTTTTCAGAATTTGAAAAAAGCAGGTGGAGAAGTCGCATTTTTCTTTCCTCTATTCGTTCCGTATATCAATCCTCGAATCAATTATCGCAATCATCGTAAAATCGTAGTGATTGATGGGAAAATCGGATATACAGGTGGGTTCAATGTTGGAAACGAATATCTAGGATTGGTAAAGAAATTTGGTTATTGGCGAGACAATCATCTGCGTATCTATGGAGAAGCGGTTTACACCTTGCAAAACCGTTTTTTGATGGACTGGAATTCTCAGCATACAAAAGAAGTAGGATATTCACCGGAATTTTTCCCGACCATTCATTCTACAGGTGATATGGCTGTTCAAATCGTGACAAGCGGACCAGATACCGAACATGAGCAAATCAAAATGACATATTTGAAAATGATTTCGTTAGCCAAACGGGAGATATTGATCCAAACGCCGTATTACATACCGGATGGATCGATTCATGAGGCATTGAAGTTGGCTCTTCTCTCAGGCGTAAAAGTCCATATCCAAATACCTAACAAACCAGATCATCTTCTCGTTTACTGGGCAACGTATTCTTTCGCTGCAGAGCTGATCGAGTATGGGGCAAGAATCGAAACATATGAAAATGGATTTATCCATGCAAAGACGATGATTATCGATGGCGGCATCGTTTCCGTTGGTTCAGCTAATATCGACGTTCGCTCATTTAGATTGGATTTTGAAGTCAATACACTGATTTATGATGAACGAATGGCTTCTCGCGTAAGAAAAGCATTCTTTGAAGATTCAAAGATTTCGACGCATCTCACAAAAGAAGTGTATGAAAACCGAGGGATGATGATCAAGATGAAAGAAGGATTAGCAAGACTGATTTCGCCGCTCCTTTAAAATACAAAAAGGACAGGAGAGCCATCAATAGATGGAAATCTCGTGTCCTTTTTTCTCGGGGCCATTTCTGAGAGTACGTCAGAAATGGAGAAAGCGTCTCGCATGAGCGAAATTAACTTTGGGGTATCTCTTGTTTTTTGGGGAAAGCAAGAAATAAGCTAATATATGCTATTAAAAGAGACACATTTCAAAGCCAGTATAGCATAGAAACTTTTAATGAGATAGCTTTTTTTGCAATTATGAGAATTTATTTTGTTATTTAATGGTTTTGATTCGTTTTCATCAAGTAATGAAAATGATAGAATAGACATACTTTAGGATTAAAGGAGATTTCTAATGAAAAAACTAAAATTATTCTTACCAATAATAGGATTAGCTATTCTTTTATCAGGCTGTTCAAAGTGGATTGATCGAGGAGAATCCATTACTGCAGTTGGCTCTTCTGCCTTACAGCCTTTAGTAGAAACGGTTGCTGAAACCTACCAGACAGAAAATCCTGGAAAATTCATCAATGTACAAGGGGGCGGAAGCGGAACTGGTTTGTCTCAAGTACAGTCAGGAGCAGTCGATATCGGAAATTCTGATTTGTTCGCGGAAGAAAAATCAGGGATTGATGCTTCGGCATTAGTCGATCATCGAGTAGCAGTTGTTGGAATCACTCCTATTGTGAACAAGGATATTGGCGTAAAAGATATCAGTATGGAGAACCTGAAAAAATTATTTACGGGCGAGATCAAAAACTGGAGTGAAGTCGGTGGGAAAGATCAGCCAGTAGTTATATTGAACCGTGCATCAGGAAGCGGGACCCGTAGTACGTTTGAAAAATGGGTATTGGACGGAGAAACAGCTGTTCAGGCACAGGAACAAGATTCAAGCGGAATGGTGCGCCAAATCGTTGCAGACACACCCGGAGCAATCAGCTATGTTGCTTTTTCTTACGTTTCCGATGATGTGGATACGTTGAACGTTAACGGTGTGGAACCAACAGATGAAAATGTGACAACGAACAAATGGACGATTTGGGCATATGAGCATATGTACACAAGAGACCATCCAAAAAAACTGACAAAAGAATTTTTAGACTATATCTTATCTGATGAAGTACAAGATAATATTGTCGGAGAGCTAGGCTATATCCCTGTTTCACATATGAAAGTTGAACGTGATTGGCAAGGAAACATTGTTAAACAGTAATCTTTACACAAAATTTACAAACTTATCTAAACTTTTACATGTTATTAAAACCAAATTGATGTTCAATTTGTACACTGAGTGAGTATGTTAAACCTGATTAAGGGGGAGTCATCTGTGGAAGATGTGAAAAAAGTATTATTAACAAAATCAAAACGTTCAAAAATGGAACAGCGCGGAAAATTTATTAGTTTTTTATGTATCGCGCTGATCGTGTTGGTTGTATTATCTATTTTTTATTTTGTCGCTAGTAAAGGTTTGGCCACCTTTTTTACTGATAAGATCAATGTATTTGATTTTCTGTTTGGTACAGATTGGAATCCGAGCCAAATCGGAGCAAATGGGAAACCAATGGTAGGGGCATTGCCTATGATCACAGGTTCATTTATTGTGACTTTTTTATCAGCTATCGTTGCCACACCATTTGCTATCGGAGCAGCAGTATTTATGACGGAGATTTCTCCTAAAAACGGAACGAAGATCTTGCAACCGGTCATCGAACTACTTGTAGGTATTCCATCTGTCGTTTACGGATTTATCGGTCTATCTGTTATCGTTCCTTTTGTTAGAAGTATCTTTGGCGGGACAGGGTTCGGTATCTTAGCTGGTACATTTGTGTTATTCGTTATGATCTTACCGACTGTCACAACGATGACTGTGGATGCATTAAAGGCAGTGCCACGGCACTATCGGGAAGCTTCATTAGCGCTAGGTGCCACAAGATGGCAAACAATCTACAAAGTGGTGCTGCGAGCAGCAGTGCCCGGGATTTTAACAGCAGTCGTTTTTGGTATGGCTCGTGCGTTTGGCGAAGCCTTAGCTATCCAAATGGTTATTGGTAATGCGGCATTAATGCCAACAGGACTTACTACTCCTGCTTCTACATTGACGTCCATCTTGACAATGGGAATCGGAAATACAATCATGGGAACAGTTGAAAATAATGTGTTATGGTCATTAGCGCTGATCTTGCTATTGATGTCATTATTCTTTAATATCGTGATCCGTATGATTGGGAAGAAAGGAGAGCTGAAATAATGAACGCAAAACGCTCAGATAAAATTGCTACAGGTGTTCTATATGTGGTTTCAGGGATCATCGTATTGATCTTAGCAGCTTTATTACTTTATATCTTAGTTCGAGGAATACCGCACATTTCATGGTCTTTCTTGACTGAACCTTCCAAAGCCTACCAAGAAGGCGGTGGTATCGGGATTCAACTGTTTAACTCGATTTATTTGCTTTTGATTACCATGATCATCAGTTTTCCTATTTCTTTAGGTGCGGGTATCTATCTTTCAGAATATGCCGGAAAAAACTGGCTGACAGACGTGATCCGTACGTCTATCGAGATCTTGAGTTCTTTGCCTTCTGTTGTTGTCGGTTTATTCGGTTTCTTGGTTTTCGTTATTCAATTCCAGTATGGTTTCTCAATCATTTCTGGTGCATTGGCTTTGACCGTATTCAACCTGCCTCTTTTGACTCGAACGGTCGAGGAATCTTTACAAGCGGTCCATTACACACAACGAGAAGCTGGATTGGCGTTAGGTTTGTCACGCTGGGAAACAGTGATAAAAGTGGTTGTTCCAGAAGCAACACCAGGAATTTTGACTGGTGTGATCCTAAGTTCAGGAAGAATTTTTGGTGAAGCTGCCGCATTGATTTATACAGCTGGTCAAAGCGCGCCAGCATTAGATTTTACGAACTGGAATCCATTAAGTGTTTCTAGTCCGATTAGCATTTTCCGCCAAGCTGAAACACTGGCTGTCCATATTTGGAAGATCAACACAGAAGGTACGATGCCTGATGGTGTTTCTGTTTCGGCTGGTGCTTCTGCCGTGTTGATCATTGCTGTTTTACTGTTCAACTTCGGCGCTCGTGCGATTGGCAAACGATTATACCGAAAAATGACTTCAGCCTAAGGAGAAGAAGTAAGATGAAAAAATATAATTGGAATGAAACAAATGTCATTACCATGCCAAAAGAGAAGGAAGTAGCATTATATACGAATGATCTGCATGTTTGGTATGGCGACAATGAAGCAATCAAGGGAGTGGATCTAGAGTTCGAAAAAAATAAGATCACTGCATTGATTGGCCCCTCTGGCTGCGGAAAATCCACGTATCTTCGTTCTTTGAATCGTATGAATGATGGGATCGCTAATACGAAAATCACTGGAAAGATCATGTATAAAGACGTGGATATCAATGCGCCTCAAGTGGATGTTTATGAAATGCGCAAACGGATAGGCATGGTGTTCCAACGCCCCAACCCTTTTAGCAAATCGATTTATGACAATATAACTTTTGCTTTGAAACAACATGGTGAAAAAAACAAGAAGAAATTAGATGAAATCGTTGAAACAAGCTTGAAACAAGCAGCTTTGTGGGATCAAGTAAAAGATAGCTTGGATAAAAGTGCTTTGGCTTTATCTGGCGGACAACAGCAACGTTTGTGTATCGCTCGTGCAATTGCGATGAAACCCGATATCTTGCTGTTAGACGAGCCGGCAAGTGCCTTGGATCCTATTTCGACAGGAACGGTTGAAGAAACACTTGTAAACTTGAAAGAAGACTACACGATCATCATCGTGACGCATAATATGCAACAAGCAGCTCGTATCAGCGACTACACTGCCTTTTTCTATCTAGGAAAAGTAATGGAATATGACAAAACAAACAAGATATTTACCAGACCAAAAATTCAGGCAACCGAAGATTATGTGTCCGGTCATTTTGGTTAAGACGGAGGCCTCAACATGACAAAAGAAATTATCTCATCCAAAGATCTTCATCTGTATTATGGAAAGAAAGAAGCACTAAAGGGAATCGATCTAAGTTTCAATCAAGGTGAAATCACAGCGATGATCGGTCCTTCTGGTTGCGGGAAATCTACCTATCTACGTTCGTTGAATCGAATGAACGATCTGATTCCAAATGTAACGATCACCGGAAGTGTTTTATATAAAGACAAAGACATCTATGGTCCGAAAACAGATGTTGTTGAACTAAGAAAAGAAATCGGCATGGTGTTCCAGCAGCCAAATCCATTTCCTTTTTCTATTTATGAAAATGTCATCTATGGATTGAAGTTAAAAGGAGAAAAAGATAAAAAAGTCCTTGATCAAGTAGTGGAAGAAAGTCTGAAGGCAGCGTCTGTTTGGGAGGATGTGAAGGATAAACTGCATAAAAGTGCCTTGTCTTTATCCGGTGGGCAGCAGCAGCGTGTATGTATCGCACGTGTTTTGGCAGTGAATCCCGAAATCATCTTATTGGATGAACCAACTAGTGCACTTGACCCTGTTTCTACTGGGAAAATCGAAAGTATGCTGTTAGAATTAAGAGAGCGGTATACGATGATCATCGTGACCCACAATATGTCTCAAGCTTCACGTATTTCAGATAAGACGGCATTCTTTTTAGATGGTCACTTGATCGAATACAACAATACGAAGAAGATATTCATGAATCCAGAAAAACAAGAGACAGAAGATTATATTTCAGGTCGATTTGGATAAGGAGGAAACGGAATGCTACGTACACAATTTGAAGAAGAATTGCTGAATCTCCATAATCAGTTCTACGAAATGGGGATGATGGTGAGCAGCGCTGTGCACAAGTCAGTTCGTGCATACATCAAACACGATAAAATCTTAGCTCAAGAAGTTATCGAAAACGATATAAATATCAATAATATGGAAACGCGTTTGGAGAAAAAAAGTTTTGAAATGATTGCATTGCAACAGCCAGTTACAACTGACTTGCGTATGATTATCACGGTCATGAAAGCTAGCTCTGATTTAGAACGTATGGCCGATCATGCGGTGTCCGTTGCTAAATCTACAATCCGCGTAAAAGGACAGACGAGAATACCGGAAATCGAAAAAGAGATCTCCGATATGTCCGATTACGTGAAAAAAATGGTGGACAACGTCCTAGTTGCATATGTCAAAACAGACGAAAAAGACGCGCGTACGATCGCCAATATGGATCAAAGAGTCAATGACTATTTCAATCGAATCTATAATGCAACCATCAAAAACATGCAAGAAAATCCTGAAACAGTCATCAGTGGAACAGACTATTTGAATGTTGCCAGTTATCTAGAACGAATCGGAGACTATGTGACAAACATCTGTGAATGGATCGTCTACTTGGCTACAGGGAAAATCACTGAGTTAAATACGAACCACAATGAGATTTTCTAAACTGAAGTTGTGATTCTGCTGTTTATTTAGGAAAAGAGGTTGTGAAATCAGCGTTTTGTCCTGAGTATTAGAGAAACAAACGGTAAAATAGTTCCTCATATTTTGCCGTTTTTTGAGCTAATACCGAAGGTCAGCTGATTGAACACCGTTTATTCTGGAAAAGGGTTTGTGACAAAACATGTCACAAACCCTTTTCATTATTCCAATAGAAAGGATAAAGAATGCAAAAAAAGATTAGCATCATCATCACTCTATTTTTTATTTGTATACTTGCTTCATGGTTTATTCAGCGTCAAGCTGCTCTATATGACGTACCTGTTATCGAGATCGAAAGAGTGAGAATAGAAGAGGATCAGCAATTGATTACAGGAAGATTGATGAACACGGACCAAAAAGGAGAAGTGATTTCTTTATCGGCTCCTTATCAAAAAAATCAAATCGAAACAGCAAATATAACAACAAGACAAATCTATCTTGTCCAAATGCATGGAGATGAATGGCAACTAGTAGCAAAAAAAAATGATGGCTGGCTTTTTTTCTTTACAAGTATCTTCATTGGCACCATGTTGCTTATTGGTGGAAAACAGGGTGTATTTGCTTTGGGAAGTCTCATCGTCAACATCGTTTTACTTTTACTTTTGTTGCTCCTCTTTACCAAAACAGAAGGTATTTCTCTCTTAAATATAGCAATCTTATTTGTCGTTATAGGGATAATCGTTAGTATATTGGCGTTAGACGGATGGAATAGAAGCAGTATAATCAAAATTTCGGCTGCAGTTACAAGTGTTTTTTTAGCATTTTTTATTTGTCTTTTGACAATGAATCATTGGAAAGATCAAGGACTGCGCTATGAAGAACTGAATTATCTGACACGACCGTATCGTTCTGTTTTTCTTTCCAGCGTGCTGATTGGGACAGCTGGAGGGACACTGGATACCGTGATCACAGTCATTGCGACATTAGAAGAATTGACCAAGCAACAACCGAAAATATCAGCGAAACAGTTATGGCTTTCAGGAAGGCAAGTGGGCCGAGATGTGATTGGTTCGATGGCTAATATCCTTTTATTCGTCTATATCAGCGGAGCGATTCCATCGCTTCTGTTATATTTAGGAAATCAATGGTCTTTCAAAGAAACGGTAGAACAACATTTATCATTAGAATTTTTACGCGTCATTGCTGGCAGCTTAGGAATAGTATTATCAATCCCCATCGCGGTCCTCTTTTTTCTCGCTGTAAGGAGGTTAAAAAAATGAATGTACTTATTATACTTGTTGGGATTTTTGCAATTAGTGTGCTATTTGTCGGTGGTACGCAAGGTATGTATATTCTTTTAGGATTATTCATTAATTTAGGAATCTTTTTCCTATTATTATTCGGCTATCATCAGAAGTGGCCGATATTGGTATTGTCGATTATAGGATTCCTATTGATCGCTGTGGTTATCTTATTTTTTATCAACGGTTATAATCTGAAAATGCGAGCCGCTTTTGCCAGTATACTGATCTTTTTGTTTTGTTTCCTACTATTGATTCCTATCACTGATTTTTTAGCGATCCAAGGGTTTACTTCGATAGAACTAGAAGAACTATCTGGCTTAGATAAGACGTTAGCAATTGATTTTAGACTACTTGCGAGGTCGTTGCTTCTCATCAGTCTTAGCGGTGCTGTTTTAGATGCGAGTGTAGCGATTTCTAGTGGAACATTCGAAGTATATCAGGCAAATCCGCATTTGTCTTTTAACCAATTGCGCCATGCTAGTTTTGCCATTGCTAAAAAAATATTGGCGTCAACAGTGATGACTCTTCTTTTTGCGTTTATGGGGAGTTCTTTAGCGTTGATTCTTTGGTTCATTGATTTAGACATTCCTTTTCAGCAAATAATCAATGAAAAATCATTTGTCTTGGAATATACGATGGCTATCCTTACCACATTGGCCGCACTACTTGTCCTGCCCTTAACTTGCGTGACTACAGCATATCTCTTTACAAAAAAGAAGGAACATCTCAAGATGGAGTAAAAGTTACAACTTAAGTCCTATGACATTTTTACTGAATCAGTGCATAATATGGATGTAAGGAAAAGCTTGCAAACAATTTTGCTTAAGGAGGCAATTTCCATGAAAGAAAGAGAACGTATTTTAGACTTAGTGAAAAAAGGAATCCTTTCGACTGAAGAAGGCTTAGATTTATTAGAAAGCATGGCAACTGAAAAAGACGAAAAACAAATCAAAAAAGAAGCAGACAAGGTAACTGCTAGTCATAAAGAAAAAGATCAGGTAAGTCAATTGATCGATGAACTTGAAAACGGTGAAGAAAGAATTTCTGAGCCAGTTGATCCAAAAGAAAAAGAAAGACAAGATCAAGAAAACTTAGAAAAGATCTTAGATGAACTAGCAACTGAAGCGAATAAAACTTCGGCGCGTCTAGACGAAGTAAATGCTCAATTCGCTGACAATAAGGCAGCACGTAATGAGAAACAGGAAGCATTGATGCAGCTGAATACAAAAGAAGAATTAGGCGAGTTGACAGAAGAAGAATTAGCACAGCGTCAAACGTTAGAAGCAGAAATCAAAGAGTTAGAAGCAACCGGCGATACACTATTAGAAGAACAATTGAAGCTGGAAGCAGAATTAAAAGATATCCGCAAGAACCAATGGTCTGAGAAAAAAGAAACATTTACGGATAAGTTTGAATTGCCAGATGATTGGAAAGATCAAGCGACAGATACGCTGAATCAAGTAGGCGAAAAAATGTCAGAAGCTGGATCACAGTTAGGCAAATTCTTGAAGAAAACATTCCAAACTGTTTCAGAAACAGTAAATGATAACATGGAATGGAAAGATGTCAGCTTACGCGTCCCTGGAATTGCGACAACGAAATTTGAACATGAATTTTACTATGAAGCTCCTGCAGCAAGTATCCTTGATATCAAGGCAGCAAACGGAAACGTGACGTTAAAAACGTGGAACAGTGATGATGTGAAAGTGGAAGCCAAGATCAAACTTTACGGAAAAATGGGTGCTGAACCATTTGAAGCATTCTCTGAACGGAGCCAGATCGAGGTCAATGAAGATCATATTTCCTTTCAAATTCCAAATAAGCGTGTGCGTGCAGACCTTGTTTTCTACTTACCTAAACGAGTATACGACCATGCAGCTGTCAAACTTCTAAATGGCAACATCATGATTGAGACATTGGAAGCTAAAGATATTTATACAAAATCTACGAATGGGAACATCATCGTGAACCAATTAACTGCAACGATGCTGGAAGTAGAAGGTGTAAACGGCAATATCGATATTCGAAACGGGAACATCTTAGATTCTATTATCGAAACAGTAAACGGTACAGTGACATTTGGTGCCACACCAGAAAACCTTTCTGTGTCTTTAGTAAATGGTGATGTACGTCTTACGATTAAAGAAGATAATTTGAAAAAAGTAGAAGCAAGTTCAGTGAACGGGAATGTCAAAGTTGCTTTACCAGATAGCATCGGTTTGGAAGGACACGCTAAAACAAGTCTTGGAAGCATCAACAGCCGTCTGTCCAATTACGAAGTAGTTCGTGAGAAAAAAGAACGGACAAACCAAATGTTGCAATTCCGTCGTGTTTCAGATGATGAGATCGCACAAGTGCAGCTTTCAACGACAACAGGAAGTATCTATTTAAAAGATACAGATAAATAAAGAGGTTGTGAAAGAGATGTTCAGCCTTGAGCAATAAGAAGCGATTTTTTAAAATAGCTTCCCCTATTTTAAAAAATTGTGCCTTATTGCCGATAGGCTATCTCTTGAACACCGATTAAGAAGAAGGTTGTCACAACGATTTTCTTCATTTAAAATAGTAGAACAGAGGTGAGACATGATGAAAAAAAAGTTGACAAAATCCAATAAAAATGTTGTTTTGACAGGTACTTTAGCAGGGATTGGGGAATATATCGGGATTGATCCCACTGTTATCCGTGTGCTTTATGTATTCTTAAGCTTAGTTGCTTTTGGAAGTCCAATCATTTTATACATTTTATTAGCTTTGATTATCCCATCTGCGCGTTCTGCACGAACAAACTATGGACATAACAATGCATATTATGAAAAAAACAATTATCGTGAACAAACAAAAAAACGCAAAGAAGCGGAAAAAATCGATGATGACGAATGGAGTGACTTTTAATGTCGTACTTTCAGCGTATTTTGGTTAATACGTTAACATTCATATCGTTGGCTGTTCTTTTTCCTGCGATGGTCCATGTGAGCAGTATTTGGACGGCCGTTCTTGCCAGCTTCGTATTATCTGTGTTGAACATGTTTGTCAAACCGATTTTGACGATCCTGTCCCTGCCCTTTACATTAGTCACATTGGGATTGTTTACGTTTGTTATCAATGCAGCGATTCTTAAAATGACTTCCTTTTTTGTAGGAGCAGAACATTTTAGTTTTTCTTCATTTGGTGCAGCGTTATTCGTAGCTATCTTGATGTCACTTGTCAATGTAATTGTTAGTGAACATAACAGCAGAAAATAAAAAAAGCTGTGCCGAGATCTCGGCGCAGCTTTTTTGTTTAGAATAAAGAATGCGTTTTCTATTACATTGGTAATTAAATAAAAACGTTTTTTTTAATTGGTAGTACTTTTGGCTAGACAATGATAAAATGATAGAGAACACTCTAATAGAAATGAGGTAGCATGAATGTCAGAAGTTGTAAAAGTTAGCCAATTAGTAAAAAAATTATCTTTGGAAATCGTCACAGGCGACGAGAAAAGTTTAGACCGCGTCATCGTGACTGGGGACATCTCACGCCCAGGACTAGAGTTGACCGGTTATTTTAATTATTATTCCCATAATCGTTTACAGCTATTTGGCAGTAAAGAAATCAGTTTTGCGGAACGGATGATCCCAGAAGAGCGTTTGATCATTATGAGAAGATTATGTAGTGAAGATATGCCCGCATTTATTATTTCAAGAGGATTGCCGGCTCCGGAAGAAATGATCCAAGCAGCCAATGAAAATGGGATAGCTGTGCTGCGTTCGCCTATCTCAACGTCCCGGCTGCTAGGTGAATTATCTAGTTATTTAGATGGGCGCTTAGCCCCTCGAACAAGTGTCCACGGTGTGTTAGTCGATGTCTACGGATTAGGTGTACTAATTCAAGGGGACAGTGGGATAGGGAAAAGTGAAACGGCGTTGGAACTGATTAAGCGCGGACATCGATTGATCGCAGACGATCGAGTAGATGTCTATCAGCAAGATGAACTGACGGTAATCGGAGAACCTCCTAAAATCCTGGAACATCTGATTGAGATTCGAGGGATCGGTATCATAGATGTAATGAATCTTTTCGGTGCGAGTGCGGTACGAGGCTCTATGCAAGTCCAGTTAGCTGTTTATCTAGAAGCATGGGCGAAAGATAAGAAATACGACCGTCTGGGCTCTGAAGACACGACCGTTGAAATCGCGGAAGTGGGCATTCCACAAATAAAAATCCCTGTCAAAACAGGACGAAACGTTGCAATCATCATTGAAGTAGCCGCGATGAATTTCCGCGCGCGTACAATGGGCTTTGACGCAACGAAAACATTTGAAGAAAGATTAAGTCGCTTGATTGAAGAAAACTCAGGCAATGACTAGCAAGGAGTGACAATATGTTAGCACAAATCAATCGAGTTGCTTTTGAGCTTGTAGGAATTCCTATCTACTGGTATGCATTGATTATCGTATCAGGAATCATTATTGCCATGTGGCTCAGCAGCAGAGAAGCTGTTCGGGTAGGATTAAAAGCAGATGACGTGACAGATTTTATGTTGTGGGGATTGCCGATTTCCATTATTGGTGCCCGCTTGTATTATGTTTTATTCGATCTTCCCCAATATATAGCTGATCCAATCCAGATATTCAATATCCGTTCAGGAGGATTAGCGATTTACGGGGGATTGATTGCAGGTGCAATCACACTGTACTTTTTTACCAAATATCATTTTATTTCTTTGTGGACCTTTTTAGATATCGCTGCACCAAGCGTATTATTGGCGCAGGCAATCGGACGATGGGGAAATTTCATGAACCACGAAGCGTATGGTCCAGACACGACACGAAGTTTCTTAGAAAGTCTGCATTTACCGCAATTCATCATTGATAACATGTATATCGAAGGAATCTATCGACAACCAACCTTTCTTTATGAATCACTTTGGAGTTTGATTGGATTTATTCTGCTTTTGGTTTTGCGGAAGAAACCACATCTTTTGAAAAAAGGAGAAGTCCTTTTATGTTATCTAATGTGGTATAGTTTCGGACGTTTCTTTATCGAAGGGTTACGCACAGACAGCCTTTACTTTTTAGGTGTGATCCGCATTTCTCAATTATTGTCTGCTGTTTTATTTGTCGGCACATTGATTCTGTTTATTTGGCGTAGAAAAAAAGGAAATTTACCGGATTATGACCGCTCATTAGGAAAAAATCAACAAATTATTTGATTTTTAGAGCGTTAAAAATGAAAAAAATTTCAGGAGTGGTAAAATGAATTATAGAGTAGCGGTTTTAGGACCAGGCTCTTGGGGGACTGCTTTAGCACAAGTCCTCGCTGAAAACGGACATGACGTTCGGATTTGGGGACATCGTGCTTCACAAGTAGAAGAAATCAACACCCAACACACCAATCAACGTTATTTACCAGATCATCATCTACCCGATTCCATCCGAGCATTCACCGATATGGAAGATGCAGTAAAAGATGCAGATGCGGTACTATTCGTTATCCCAACGAAAGCGATACGTTCTGTTGCAAAAGAACTAGTTGCCAAATTGAATACGAAGCCAGTGATCATCCACGCAAGTAAGGGATTAGAACAGGGAACGCATAAAAGAATCTCTGAAATCTTGTTAGAGGAAATCCCGACAGAAAAAAGAAAAGCTGTTGCTGTTCTTTCTGGGCCAAGCCATGCGGAAGAAGTAGCAAAGCATGACATTACGACGATCACAGCGGCAAGCACAGATGTAAAAGCAGCAAAATATGTACAAGAGCTGTTCATGAACCATTATTTTCGAATCTATACCAACCCTGATGTGATTGGTGTAGAGATGGGAGCAGCTTTGAAAAATATTATTGCCATTGGAGCTGGTGCTATTCACGGCTTAGGGTTTGGCGATAATGCAAAAGCGGCAATCATGACGCGCGGATTAGCTGAGATCAGCCGTTTAGGTGTAGCAATGGGTGCCAACCCACTGACCTTTATTGGCTTAAGCGGAGTAGGTGATCTAGTCGTTACTTGCACAAGTGTTCATTCCAGAAACTGGCGCGCAGGCAACTTGTTAGGACAAGGTCAGCCTCTAGAAGAGGTGCTAGCCAATATGGGAATGGTTGTTGAAGGTGTGAATACTACTCAAGCAGCGATGGAACTAGCCCAAATGATGGAAATCGAAATGCCCATCACTCAAACAATCTATGAAGTGCTGTATGAACAAAAAGAAATCAAAACAGCCGCAAAAGAAATCATGTTACGTGATGGGAAAAAAGAAAATGAATTCTCATTAACAATTTTTTGAAGGAGCGAATGTATATGAAAGTAAAAAAAGCAGTTATTCCAGCAGCAGGATTAGGAACAAGATTTTTACCAGCAACAAAGGCGATGGCAAAGGAAATGTTGCCAATCGTGGACAAACCAACGATCCAATTCATCGTTGAAGAAGCGTTGAAATCAGGAATCGAAGACATCTTGATCGTTACAGGAAAAGCTAAACGACCAATCGAAGATCACTTTGATTCAAATATCGAATTAGAAACAAACCTAAGTGAAAAAGGAAAAACCGAATTATTGAAATTAGTAGAAGAAACGACAGATGTCAATTTGCATTTCATCCGTCAATCTCATCCAAAGGGGTTAGGACACGCCGTTCTTCAAGCAAGAGCCTTTATTGGAAATGAACCGTTTGTCGTTATGCTAGGCGATGATATCATGGAAGACGAAGTACCATTGACACAGCAATTGATCGATGACTATGAGCGTACACACGCTTCTACGATTGCCGTTATGCAAGTTCCTCACGATGAAACTTCAAAATACGGAATCATCAACCCAGGGGAAGTACTGGAAGATGGGTTATACAATGTCAAAAACTTTGTTGAAAAACCAGATCCAAGCAAAGCACCAAGTGATTTAGCTATTATTGGGCGTTACTTATTGACTCCAGAAATCTTTGATGTATTATCAGAACAACAACCAGGTGCTGGAAATGAGATCCAACTAACTGACGCAATCGATACGTTGAATAAAACACAACGCGTATTTGCCCGTAAATTCACAGGTAAACGTTATGACGTTGGTGACAAATTTGGTTTTATGAAAACAAGTATTGAATATGGTCTGACACATCCAGAAGTAGGGGCACCTTTGCGTGAATACATCATGTCTTTAGGTAAAACATTAGAAGCAGAAGGAAGCAAGATCAATCATAATCCAAAAGGAATAACAGAAATCAAAGAAGAAAAGAAAAAATAATCTTTTTTTCTAACGAGCTTCAGCTGCTAATTGAATAAAAAGTAGTTGAAGCTCGTTTTTATTTGTTTAAAAAACACGAAAATGCTATCCTTATAGAAAAGAGAGACAAGAAGGGAGTTTGATCATGTCAGGAGGAGAAATTGCAGGATTGATCGCAGCAATCGCCTTTGCGATACTTGTCGTTTTCATCGTTCGCGTATTGTTGCAAGTTTCCAAAACTTTAGAAAAAGTAGACCAGACTGTCGCAGAAGCAAATACGACAATTGAGATCGTCACACAAGACGTAGATCTTTTATCTAGACAAGTAGAAGGCTTGCTAGTCAAAAGTAATGAGCTGCTCTTGGATATCAATGGAAAAGTCGCAACGATCGATCCATTGTTCACAGCAGTTGCTGATTTAAGTGAAAGTGTATCGGAACTTAATCATTCTAGTAAAAACATCGTGACGAAAGTCGGCGGAATCGGAAAAACGACAGCTAAAGCGACTGTTGCCGGAAAAGTCGGTGGAACAGCGATGAAATTTTTTAAAAACAAAAAACATACTGAAACGACAGGAGGAAAATAAGAATGGCTAAAAAAGATGGATTTTTATTAGGTGCAGTAGTTGGAGGTACAGCCGCAGCAATCGCCGCATTATTGTTAGCACCCAAATCTGGTAAAGAACTTCGGGATGAATTGGCTGCTCAAGCAGATGATTTGATGGACATGGCTTCAGATTACACAGATATGGCAAAAGAAAAATCATCTGAGTTAACAGGTATTGCAAAAGAAAAAGCGCAAGATCTTTCTCAACAAGCAGGGGATCTAGCAGGCAATGTTAAGCAGAAGGTAAGTGAATCAGCAGAGGAAGCAGGAAGTGAATCAGATGATATCTTGTTAAACCTCAAAGAACAATCAGCTGATTTATCTAATCGTTTCAAAAAAACAGCAGAAGATCTGAAAAAGCCAGCAGACGAATTAGGTAGTATTGCTAAAGATACTTCAGAAGATATCATGATCGATGTAAAAGATGCTGCAGATAAAGCAGGAGAGACGGTCAATGAAGGAATGTCAGAAGCAAAACCAGTTGCAGATGACACAAAAGAAATGTTGAAAATGGCAAAAGAAGATGCAAAAGAAGCTAAGAAAGAAATGAAAGATACAATGACAGATTCGACTACCAATCACTAAGATTACTCATTTCTAGAATAAAAAAGGTGAGAGCGGACCAGCTCTCACCTTTTTTATTTTCATTACTCTAAAACAAGTAATTCTTTTGGTGTAGTCGTGAATGGCACACAACCATCACTTGTCACATACACACAATCTTCGATACGTACCCCTACTTTTTCAGGAATATAGATTCCTGGTTCAAGAGAGAAGCACATCCCTTCTTCAATCACTAAGTCGTTTCCTTCTACAAGAGAAGGGAATTCGTGGACGGTTGTTCCGATTCCGTGACCTAAACGGTGATTGAAATATTCGCCGTAGCCATAGCTGTTGATCACGTTTCGTGCGATTTGATCAAGTTCACCTGCTGTCACACCTGGGCGAACTGCCTCTTGTGCGGCAAGCTGTGCTTCAAGAGTGATGTTATAGATTTTTTCTTGGAATTCAGTTGGTTTTTGATAAGCAACTGTACGAGTAGCATCACTGCAATAGCCATTCCAAATAACGCCAAGATCGAATAACACTAGTTCATTTGGTGAAACCTTCGTGCTTCCTGGTGTACCATGAGGGCTTGCAGCATTTGCTCCTGCAAGGACTAATGTGTCGAAAGACATTTGTGAAACACCTTGTTTTTTTAATTGGTATTCGATTTCTGCGATAATTGCTTGTTCAGTTACGCCTTCTTTTACTGTTTTGAAGCCAATTTCAAAGGCAACATCGGCCCATTTACCAGCTTCGATCAGTTTGTCTTTTTCTTCTACCGTTTTGATCAGTTGCAGACGCTGGATAATAGAAGTTAGATCGGTGTAAGAATCTGTACCTGTCAAGATATCAGAGATAGCATCGAAGCGATCGACAGTCAGAGCATTCTTTTCAATACCTACATTACCAGGTTGCCCATAGCGTGCGCGAAGCTCTTTTCCGATGATCTCCCAAGGATTTTCGCTGTCTAAGTAGCCACGTACATCGTACGTCCAGCTGCTGTTTTGAGCATCTTCAACTTCCAGAGCAGGAGTGAAAAGGAAAGGATCTTGTTCCAGAGGGATAAAAAGAGCTAGTACACGCTCGTGAGGATCACTTTCATATCCGGAAAAGTAAGCGATGTGGCCAGGGTCGCTGATATAAGCCAATTCTACTTGGTGTTGTGCCATCCATTGACGTAGTTCATTGATTTTTACGTTATTCATTTAGCAACCTACTTTCTAAATTAATTTTGTATTCAATAATTGTACCACTGATTGATTAAAAGACCAACGTTCTTAAAACTGAAAAAAGTAAAAATTTTCATGAAAACAGAGATAAAACGGTTGCAATTGTTGAGATTATTTGATATCCTATTTTAGAAATGTAAGACGTATTTTCAGAAAACATATAAAATATGAATAGGAGAACACAAATGGAAAAGCAAACAATCACTATCTATGATGTAGCGAGAGAGGCAAATGTTTCGATGGCTACTGTTTCACGTGTCGTAAATGGCAATCCAAACGTCAAACCAGCAACAAGAAAAAAAGTCTTGGAAGTTATCGATCGCTTGGATTATCGTCCAAATGCAGTCGCACGTGGCTTGGCAAGTAAGAAAACAACAACAGTTGGGGTAATCATTCCTGATGTCAGCAATATGTTCTTTGCCTCTTTAGCACGTGGTATCGACGATGTGGCAACAATGTACAAATACAATATCATCTTAGCAAACTCAGATGGCAACGATCAAAAAGAAGTCAATGTATTGAATAATTTATTGGCTAAGCAAGTGGACGGCGTGATCTTTATGGGTCACCATATCACAGACGAAATCCGTGGAGAATTTTCACGTTCAAAAACGCCTGTTGTACTAGCTGGTTCCATTGATCCAGATGAACAAGTAGGTAGCGTAAACATTGATTATGTATCAGCAACAAAAGATGCAGTAAATAAATTAGCAAAAAGCGGCAATAAAAAAATCGCTTTTGTCAGCGGTGCGCTGATTGATCCTATCAATGGCCAAAACCGTTTGAAAGGCTATAAAGAAGCATTAAGCGAAAACAATCTACCATATAGCGAAGGATTAATCTTTGAGGCACAATACAACTTTAAAGATGGTCTGTCTCTAGTTGACCGGATCCATAATAGCGGTGCAACAGCTGTCTATGTTTCAGACGATGAATTAGCCATTGGTATCTTGGATGGTTTATTAGACCGTGGCGTAAAAGTACCAGAAGAATTCGAAATCATCACAAGCAACAATTCTTTACTGACAGAAGTAGCTCGTCCTCGTTTGACAAGTATCACACAACCATTATACGATTTAGGAGCGGTATCCATGCGCCTATTGACGAAAATGATGAATAAAGAAGAAGTCGAAGAAAAAACGATTATCTTGCCTTATGGAATCGAAGAAAAAGGATCAACTAAATAATAAAAGATCAATCATTTAAAGGTTGTTCCCAAAGTGGTCAACTTCTGGAACAACCTTTATACGAGAAAAGGGGTTATGACAAAATTTTGTCATAACCCCTTTTTTTGTGACTTTAAAAAAAAGAGAGAATGGCGGAAACAAACCTTACGTCCATCGTATACGACACAATCTGTGCGTAGATGCTACATTTTGTTCACTACTATCAAAATTACTTTAAAATGAAAACGTGATAAAAAAGAAAGTAGAAAAGTAGAAAAGTAACTCTAAAAAATCCAAAAAAATCCAGGCTCGATTGCGTACTTATCTTAAAGGAGAAACAATCCATCATACATAACCCGAAAGGAGACTTCTATTTGCCTAAGAAAAGACGAAAGACCATAGTCATCATTTTGACCATTCTTACTATAGGAATCGGAGGAAAATTTTACATGGACAAAAGAGAAGCGCAAAAACAGCAAGA
>NZ_KV833976.1:0-83853 GCF_001837725.1 Enterococcus sp. HMSC072F02 | reverse complement strand
AAACAGCAAGATTTACTCGCAGTAGAAAAACAGTCCGTCAAAGTTCTGAAAAATACCTTTGCGGATATCAAGGAAGTGAAGGTAGAAGAATTTAAAAAAAACCCTGTTACCGGAAGTTATGGTGCACTTGTGACAATGACAAATAATGAAGGGAAATCTGTTTATTTTGATTATAGTTTTTGGAAGGAGAGAAATGAACTTGGTGGTTTTGGCATTGAGAACAGAGCGGTACAAAAGACAGGAGTCACTATAAAAAGAGTAAAAGTAATTTTTTCTAACGGACAGGAGGAGTTAGTATGACAATAAACGATAAGCATTACAATGATATTAGTGAGAAGGTTTATTGGCTAGATCCCAAATATCCCCGCTACAATGAGAGATACAAAAAGAACTCTGTTAAAGAATTTGCTGGTATGGAATTTCAAATCTTACAAATCAAAGACTCATTGGACGGCATGCAGGCGATGGTTGTAGCGCCAATCGTCCATAGCAAATTGGAGAAAAATTTCAAAAATAAAAAAATTCCTGCAAACTTTCGCGTACTTAAATAATGAAGGTATCAATACCGTACATAAAAAGAAAGGAGGCACGTTCTTGCCCCGGAAAATAAGAAAACTCAGCTTAGCCATTTTATTCATCATCATATTAGGGATCGGAGGGAAAGTCTATATGGACAAAAGAGAAGTGCAAAGACAGAAAGATTTACTCGCAGTAGAAAAACAATCCGTCAAAGTTCTGAAAAATACTTTTGCGGATATCAAAGAAGTGAAAATCGAACAATTTGAGAAAAACGACATGACAGGAATCTATGAAGCATTGATAACGATGACCAATACAGAAGGAAAAGTCGTTTATTTTGATTATAGCTTTACAAAAGAAAGCAATGAGATAGATGGCTATGGTGTTGAAAATGAAGAAGTACAAAAAGAAGGGATTACGGTTGATGAGATTATAGTTATCTATACAGATGGAAGTGAGGAAAAAGTATGACAATTACTGATAAGCAGTATAAAGGAATAAGTAATAAAGTATATTGGCTAGATCCAAAACATCCTCAATATAGTAAAAGTTACAAAGAAGGCGCCATTAAAAACTTTGGAGAAACAAAATTCCAAATCCTAAAAATCAAAAACTCCTTCGACGGCATGCAGGCGATGGCTGTAGCGCCAATCGTCCATAGCAAATTGGAGAAAAATTTCAAAAATAAAAAAATTCCTGCAAACTTTCGCGTACTTAAATAATGAAGGTATCAATACCGTACATAAAAAGAAAGGAGGCACGTTCTTGCCCCGGAAAATAAGAAAATTCAGCTTAGCCATTTTGTTAATCGTCATATTAGGAATCGGAGGGAAAATCTATATGGACAAAAGAGAAGTGCAAAAACAGCAAGATTTACTCGCAGTAGAAAAACAATCCGTCAAAGTTCTGAAAAATACTTTTGCGGATATCAAGGAAGTGAAGATTAACGAAGCAGGAAAAAATGAAAAAACTGGTTCTTACGGAATGCATATAACGCTAATAACTATTAATAACGAAACAGTATCTTTCTCGTATACGTTTTGGAAAGAGCAAAACAAAATCGGGAGTTATAGTATAGAAAATAGAAATATACAAAAAAAGGGAATCACTAAAGAAAAAGTAAAAGTTACTTATACAAATAAAGAGGAGGAACTAGTTTGACTATAACTGAAGAATTCTATCGGGAGTTAAGTGACAAGGTTTATTGGCTAGATCCTAAACATTCAAAATATGAGCCTGATTTAAAAATTAATAGTGAGTGGGATTTTGCGGGTGTTGAATTTAAAATCCTACAAATCAAAGACTCATTGGACGGCATGCAGGCGATGGCTGTAGCGCCAATCAAGAACGGTAAAGTGGATATTTCTCAAGTAGTGATTGCCTTTGCAGGAACGAACTTAAGTGATTGGAAAGATTTGGAAACGGATGCAAGAAGTATCATGAATCTCTACGGGAATAGACCAGGAGCAAGTTTTTCTGAAAAAGCAACAACAAACAAGATTTTATCCGTTAGTGGATTGAAAACAGCGGGGCAAATCAATTCAGCGATTGCATTTGCTAATGAAGTAAAAAAGGAATATGGAGAAGCTGCTATTTCTACTACCGGCCATTCATTAGGTGGATTCTTAGCATTATATGTAGCAGCAGAGAAACAATGGAAAAATGTCGGCTTCAACGGGCCGGACCCGTATGATCTCTTATCACCAGAAGCAAAAAAATGGGTGGAAGAAAATCCCGGTATGCTCACCAATTACCGAAATCACGCCGATTTTATCGGTAATTTTGGTGGTAATGGCACAGGTGCTGAAGTTCGGATCAGTATGGAAACAGCATTCTTGAATCTGCTTGCTTCCCACAGTTTAACCTCTTGGAAGTTTGATGAAAATGGAAAGCTGATTATTCCTGAAAATGAAAACAATGTTAAAGCTCGAAAACAACAGAAAGAAAACCAAGCGACCCAGTTGTTTTCCTATCAGTTGCAAGAACTGAACAACATACGTAAAAAACTACGATTAAGTGGCGGCCGGCTGACAGTTAATGAACAAATTTACTTAGATGACACACAAGCTAGGTTAGTAGTGGAAAAGTTATCGGCAAAAATGAAAAGCGCTATGGAAGAAGTTATCCGCATCAATCAAAGAGGAATTTTTGAGCTAGAGAAAAAATGGCAAGAAGGCTTGCGGCAAGCACGTGTTGTCGCCCCTTCGTTGACTGAACAGGAAATCATAGAAGCATTAGCTAGTGTGGGCGCCACAAAAGAAAACTTAGTCGATTCTGCGAAAGAAGTCTATCTGCTACGAATCAATAAGGCAAGACGTATGGGGGAGGCCTTTGATACATTGGCGAAGGAGATCCAAGACAAAATCAATGAAATCGTGGCACGAGATCGAGAATTAGCACAGCAATTCAATTAAAGGAGAAGTAGATGAAACTAGAAGAATTGGAAAGAGATTATCGAAGTGAACGAAGACAATTAGAAGCTCAAGAAGATGAATTGATCCACTTTAAGAATCAAGGATTACGATTGATGGAGCAAGAGGAGCAGCGACTGCATCATGTATTAAAGAACTTAGCTTTAGATAATGAGCCTCTGTTTCAAGCAAGACGAAGTTATTCGAATTATCAGGAGCATTATCAACAAGCCCTACAAGTAGAACGACGAAAACTCTATCAGCAGCAAGATGAACTAGAACGTTCCTATCGTCAAAAAATCAGACAAATAACTATGGAGAAAGCATCTTATGAATGAATTTTTAATGCAATTACTAAAAGAATTAGAGAAAAATCTACATCGATCAAATGTACGTTCAGTTGGTATGGGGATATCTCAGCAAATTTGGGCAGAAAAACGATTGACAGATCAAAACTACCAAATGACTGCAGAAGAAGCTGCTCAAGAATTTTCTAACCGACATGTACACTTGAAAGAATCAGTAAAAGGGCAATTTGCAGAAAAACTAACCGAATTATTCCAAAGACAAGAAAAGAAATTAAAACAGTTTCGTTAGTAAAGTTATATAGAAAAATTTTGTGAAAATGGCTTTTCACATTTTTACATAAATTTGTCTTAATATCGTAGATGCAAGCTTTTGAACACCATTTATTCGGAAAAAGGGAGCTGTGACAAGATTTTTGTCGCAGCTCCCTTTAATTCTGATTAATCTATTAGATCAATCATCTTTATCGTCTGATTCTTTGGTCTCTGGATTCGCTCTAGCATAAGCTGAAGCGGTGTTCCAGTAATCTGTATAGTTTTCATCAGTACCGCCAACGCCGAATTTAAAGGCGCTTTTCTTCGGACCATTTTTTGCCCAAAGTGATTCCACTGTTTTTCCTGGCGTTTGGATGGATTTTTTATTGACAGTAACTTTTCCAGCTGTTTGTCCTGTGAACCCAGATACTTTTTTCTTCATCACATCGGATGATAAGTCAAATTTCTCATCAGTGCCGAAAATCTCAGGGTTTGCTTGGTAAGCTTGATTGATTAGATTGGCAAGATAATTAGCCGAACGTATTCTTGCTTGGCTGTCCATTCCAGTATTGTCATCGTGTCCTGCCCAACTACTGATAGTGATAGATGGAGTTGAGACGATCAGCCATGAATCTCGGTATTCATTGGTAGAACCAGTTTTTCCGACCCAATCTGCATTTCCTAGATTTCCGTTTAAGCTTGAGATGACATCTTTGAATGGTGTAGTGATTTTTTCATTGATCACACTACGCATCATGTCATTCATGATCGATGCCGTTGCTTCGGAATAAATACGGACAGAATTACTTTCATGTTTATAAATCACATTACCTGCATTATCTGTGATGGAATCAATGATATAGCCTTCTTCGTAGACTCCACCATTTGCTAAGGCCTGGAATCCATTTGTCTGTTGAAGCGTCGTTACATCTACTGTCCCTAAAGGAGCCGATTCAACGCCCCAATTATCATTTGCTGGGTAGTTCATCTTCGCCAAGTAGTGCTCGTAAGCGTATTGTTTCGATCCACCGGAATTCAACACATCTTGATATAAGTGATAAGCTGGGATATTGTTGGACCATTCCAGTGACTCACGGACGGTTTGGAAGGTGTTCGACCCTTCATTGGTCGCATTGACGATTTTCTCACCAGCATTTTTTCCTTCTTGCCAAGTCGTTGCATAATCTGATACACGGGATTCTGATCCGACAAGTCCCATATCGATTGCAGGACCGTAAACAAGAACCGGTTTGATGGATGAACCAGCTTGACGTTCTGTATCAAAGGCGTGGTTATTTTGATTCTGGCTGTAATTCCGACCACCCACGAAGCCATAGATACGTCCGGTTCTGTTATCCATCAATACATTTCCAGTCTCCACTTGGCTACCAGCACCATCATCTAACATGTAGCCATAATTTTCTACGCCGGTTTGCAATGCAGCATAGATATCTTTATCGATCGTCGAATGGATCGTATATCCTTTGTTTTGGATCGTTTGCTGTGCTTTTTGATAATAAGCTTCACTGACCGATGAATCTGACATATCAGCATTATCTTTTTCTGCCAATTGTTGTGCAATAATCCTTGTTGCTTCGTTCATCACGGTATAATACAAGAATTCTCTGTCAGTCTGTTCCGCGATTTGTTGTGGGAGAAAGTCTTTTGTAAGATCATAGTCTTTCGCTTCTTCGTATTGTTCTTTCGTAATTTGTCCTTCACGGTACATACTGAATAAAACAAAATCTTTTCTGGCAAGACCGGCAGAAAGATCTTCTTTTAGCGCGCCTGTATTCGTGTATGGACTATACGTGATAGGGCTTTGAGGCAAACCAGCGATATAAGCAGCTTGCGGCAGAGTCACATCCTTTGCATCTACACCAAAGATTCCTCTAGCAGCTTCCTGGACTCCAGCAATATTTTGCCCCTTATTATTCCGACCAAATGGTGAGACATTCAAATACGTAGCAATGATCTCATCTTTTGAAAAGTGTTTTTCTACTTGTGCAGAAAGAACAATCTCGTTTGCTTTACGTTTGAATGTTGTTTCATCGGTTAGGATCTGTTGTTTGACTAATTGCTGTGTCAAAGTGGATCCTCCAGACGAGCCGATGCCAGTCGCTTCTGAAACTAGTGCTCGTAAAACAGCTTTAGGGACATAACCTTGGTGTTTATCGAAGTATTCATCTTCTGTACTAATAATCGCGGTTTTCAATAAAGGCGAAATCTTATCAGATGAAATAGTCGTCCGCATCAGATCTGTCTGGATTTTTGATATCTCTGTATTATCTGCATAAACAATCTTTGACGTTTCCGTAATGTTTCCTAGTTCTGTCTGCAGTTCTTTTTTAGTCGGCAATTGTGTGTCTTCGACAAGATAGGCAAAGTAGCCAGCACCTATTCCGATACCTAGAGCTGCGAACAACAAAAGAAGAACAGTAATAAAAACAGTCAATGATTGAAACACTCTAAAAATAATCTTAGGAACAAACCATTTTTCTTTTTTTCTTCTATTCTGTTTTTTTCGAGTATTTTTGCGTGGCAAAAGGGTCACCTCAACTAATGGTTTTATTTCGCTAATTATAGCAAATAATAGGACAAAAAAACAGACAAGGCTGTTTTTGACAGGAATTTCTTTTTCGAATGAGATAAAACGTGAGGAAATGATCTTTTTTATGAAAGAGTTCTTAAGCTTTTCTTTAGGGAAAGTTTCAGTTACTATGGAGAACAGGGCAAAGAAAAACAAACTATTTTCTTTGTACATCATCTTATCAATATACAGGAATTGTTCGAAACAATTGCCTTTCAAGGAGGAATCCATCCATGTTATTAGGCTCACACGTCAGCATGAGCGGAAAGAAAATGCTGTTAGGCGCGGCAGAAGAAGCAGCCAGTTACGGATCTTCGACCTTTATGATCTATACAGGCGCTCCTCAAAATACTAGAAGAAAAGCTATCGAAGAGATGAATATTGATGCCGGAAAAGCATTTATGGCAGAAAACGGACTAACAAATATCGTCGTTCATGCGCCTTATATCATTAATTTGGGAAATACGATCAAACCAGAAATGTTTCCATTTGCTGTACAATTTCTGAGAGAAGAGATTGTCCGTGCGGAAGCTTTAGGTGCTACTCAAATCACCCTTCACCCAGGCGCTCATGTAGGAGCAGGGGCAGAAGCTGGGATTGCTAGAATTATTGAGGGGTTGAATGAAGTTTTGACAAAAGAACAGACGGCACAGATCGCTTTGGAGACGATGGCAGGGAAAGGTACGGAAATCGGTCGAACATTTGAGGAATTAGCGCAAATCATCGATGGAGTAAAATTGAATGAAAAATTATCCGTTACTTTTGATACATGTCATACGAATGATGCCGGATATAATATAAAAGAAGATTTTTCAGGTGTAATGGAAGAGTTTGATAAGGTCATCGGATTAGATCGGCTTAAAGTACTGCATATCAATGATTCTAAAAATCCACAAGGTTCTCATAAAGATCGGCATGCCAATATCGGTTTTGGAACAATTGGATTTGACACATTGAACAAAATCGTCCATGATCCAATGTTTGACAACATTTCGAAAATATTAGAAACCCCATATGTCGGTAAAGATAAAAAGAAAGCTTACGCACCATATGGAAAAGAAATTTCCATGTTCAAAGCGCAAGCATTCGATCCCGAAGTGTTCCCTGAGTTATTAGCAGAAGAAGTCACACTTTAAGTTTTCTATCTGACAGCAACAAAAAAGGATTGGGCAGTCTGCCTTGTCCTTTTTTGTTTAAGAAACAAAGGAGTGCTTTTTGCATTCGTTTTCGACATGCTCCTTTCGCCCCCTCTTTTTAAATTCAGACAAACAGGGTATACTGATAGAAAAGTAAAAAACGAAAAGTTTCACAAACAAGTAGCAAAACGTGATTGAAAGGACGAAAAGATGCTGAACATTTTAAACCCCTTGATCGACCAACTAAAAAAGAAACATACATACTTTATTCTTGGCATAGCCGTATTATTTACAATTATTCGGTTGTATTTATATAGTAAAGCAATCTATGGAACAGATATGTCGGCGACCTATGATGATCAGCTGCTGATTCACTATGCTCAAAATATTTTGGATGGTAAATGGCTAGGGGAGTACACGACTACGACACTTTCAAAAGGGATCTCCTACAGCTTGTTTTTAGTACTTGCACATAAACTGCATCTTTCTTATGCAGTTTTATTCGGCATGTTCAGTATTCTTGCCAGTATATTGGTTGCACTAGCGTTTAAACCAATCGTGAAGAACAAGTATCTTCTTTTAAGTATCTATTTTTATTTTTTGTTTTCTCCGATTAGTTTTACACATGAATATTCCACTCGAACATATCGTAATGCTCTCGTGATCCCGACTGTTGAGATCATTATCGCTTGTTTACTAGCTATTTATTACCGCAAATATAATTCCAGCAAAAAATTGCTGCCGTGGTTTTTAGGGCTAGCTGTTTCTTTTCCTTTCTTTTGGTTCATTCGCGAAGATTCCATCTGGCTTCTTCCTTTTACTGTAGTCGCGTTAGGTATCAGTTTCGTTCAGATCTTGCTAGGACAAGACTTTTCTTTCAAAGAAGCAAAGAAGTTAAAAGAACGACCATTTCTCCTTTCGAAACAAGAATGGCTGAAACTTTCATTGTTTTTACTCCCTCTAGTCGGTTTCTCCATCGTCTATCAGTGGATCGAATATAAAAACGAGACAACATATGGTATTGCCGCCATCAATGACCGTTCGAGTGGCGAATTTGGACGTTTGATGAAACAGCTGATCCGAATAGATGACGAAACAAACTTAAATAAAGAAAACAGTGAGATATGGGTCTCGCATGCTGCATTAAATAAAGCTTTAGACGCATCTCCTACATTTCATACTGTTTCTACTCGTATTGACGAATTGTATACGACTCATGCGTGGACCCAAGGCGGAAAAGTAAAAGAATTACCAGGAGATATCATTTTTTGGGCATTGCGAGATGTGGTAAGCGAATCTGGTTATTACCAAAACAATGCAAAAGAAACCAATGATTTTTGGAAAAAAGTCAATCAAGAATTAGAAGAAGCCTATCAAAAGGGAACTATCAAAAAGAAAAAAGAATTTTATCTGATGGGATCAGGGGATGGAAAGACGATGAATGATCTGCCAATCGTATTTGCTTTTCTGAAATCAGGATATGCCTATGCATGGCGATACAAAGATTTCCATCAAGGGGGGAATTATAGTTTCGGGACGCAAGAACAAGTCGAACAGGCACAAGAACTATTGAATCTTCCACTAATGGATAATTGGATCGATAGCAGTGATCCGAGAACACCTGATTTCCAGTTGACAAAAACAGCAAAAGTCGCGAATGTCATGATAAAAATTTACCAAGTTCTGGCCATTCCCGTGCTGATTGCTTCAATAGCAGGGATATTACTTATGATACTAGGAACCGTATTTGCAAAAGCTGATCGTGCCTATTATAGTTCCTCTTTGATTGTAGTCATCGGATTAATACTGACACAATTGGTTTTTCTTTTCGGTGTCTCGTGGTTTTGTTCTTATGCGCCAGAAAAAAAGGATTATTTTTTAAGTGTCTACACTGGCGCAGGCGTGCCATTAACGCAATTCATCGCAGTAACAAGCATGCTAGTTTTTAGTAAATTGAATCTGAAAAAAGCTTTATCTTCCAAATAAAAAGGGAACTGTGACAAAAGTCTTGTCGCAGTTCCTTTTTCCGAATAAACGGTGTTCAAAAGCTTGCATCTGCGGTAATAAGCTCAACCAAACGTAAAATATGAGGAGCTATTTTTGTTTGGCTGTTCTTATTACTTGATGCAGGGCAGCTTTTTCACAACCTCTGATACACGGTGTTCCAGAAGTAATTCTTCGAAAAATAAGCCGAAATTTCACAAAAATTTGAGAAGCAATTTTCGTAAATTCCTTCTTATTTCTTGAAGCTGCCCACTTCTGTCACAACCTCCTTTGTGTAAAAGAATCAGTTTCTATTCGATTTCTTCTATCGTTTCTTGCAAACGCTGTTCATATTTTTTGTTTCCTTTATATAAATCACCAATCGTCCATGCCAACAGGAGAAGGACAAGAACAATGATTACATAGGCAATTTGATCAGCCAATGCTAGTTGAGCTGAGGTGGCTTGCTCACCGAAGAAACTTTCGATTTGACCTGGTAATCCTCGTAAGTTCAAGTAAGTCAGACTAATCACAGAGAACCAGCCAAGAAGTTTTACAACAAATGAATTTTTGAATCGGCTCCCCATCTCCGCTTGGCTATTGGTCATCATCAGTAAAGGAATCATCGAGAATGGCAATGCAAAAGCCAGAAAAACTTGGGATTCATTCATCAAGTTATTCAAAGCGGTATGTTCTTCGATCGTTCCTTTTGTACTTGTAAACAAAACACAAATCAATACAGGAATCACAGAAAGCAATCGTGTGACTAGTCTTCTTAGCCAAATCGGGATACGCATATGGATGAAGCCTTCCATGATGACTTGACCGGTCAACGTACCAGTAATAGTAGAGTTCTGGCCAGAAGCAAGAAGTGCTACAGCAAATAAAGTAGACAAGATACCAGATTTTGCTACAGCAATCAAGATACCATTGCTCATAGCTGATGGATCAGATAAAGCTTCATACAGACCAAAAAAGGAAGGATCTTGGACAGAACCGGTTTTGAATACAGCGACACCCATGATCAATAGCAGTGCATTGACTAAAAAAGCCATTGACAACTGGATATTAGAGTCCCAAGTAGAAAAGCGTACCGCTTGTGCTACATCTTCTTCGTCTTGGTGATCAATCTTCCGAGTTTGAGAAACTGCTGAATGAAGATATAAGTTATGCGGCATGACTGTTGCACCAATAATCCCTAACGCTCCAGTCAG
This sequence comes from Enterococcus sp. HMSC072F02, assembly GCF_001837725.1. Lineage (NCBI taxonomy): Bacteria > Bacillati > Bacillota > Bacilli > Lactobacillales > Enterococcaceae > Enterococcus > Enterococcus sp. HMSC072F02. The sequence continues at coordinate 73,440 of NZ_KV833976.1, read as the reverse complement.
CGGAGTTTCACCACCTATGACAGGTGAGTCTGAGAATGTATGACTGTTAGGGATAAAGCCAGCAAATAAACTGTGCCAATCAGGGTTAGACAAGCCAACTTGATAGACGAAAACGAATAAAATGACGAAAATCAAGCAGACAACCAAAGCTTCGATTTTACGAAACCCGACTTTTGTCAGCAATAAAAGGACGAAAACATCTAACACAGTGATAAATACGGCAATTACCAATGGAATATCAAAAAGTAAGTAGAGGGCGATTGCTGCACCAATGACTTCTGCGATGTCTGTTGCCATAATGGCTAATTCAGTCAAGATCCATAAAATGACACCCAATGTCTTACTTGTCCGTGCTCGGATTGCTTGGGCCAAATCCATTTGGGTCACGATTCCTAATTTTGCTGCCATATACTGTAAAAGCATAGCAATTAGACTAGACATCAAAATAACTGACATCAATAAATATTGGAAATTTTGTCCACCAGTGATCGAAGTGGACCAGTTACCTGGATCCATATAACCAACTGCTACTAATGCACCTGGTCCAGAGTAAGCAAGAAGTGTTTTAAAAAAACTTTTTCCCTTTGGTACATCCACTGTTCCATTTACTTCAGCTAAAGATAAACCATTTGTATGTTCAATAAGTCGATGCTTATGAAATTGTTTGTTGGATTGATTATTCAAGAAAAAACCACCTTTCCTATTTATCTACGATTACATTCTACACCTCAGAAAGAAAAAATTAAAGAAAAAGATTCGGTATGCCTAATTTTTTTTCGTGGCGTGTCTTGCTGGTTAATGAAAAAAATTTTGTTCTTCTCTAAAAAAACCACTATTTTTTGCATGAAACTAAAGAATACGCCTTTCTTTTTTCAATAAACTTTAGTAAAATAAATCATTGAGAGCAATTCGGAAATAGAAAGGAGAGATTTATATGGTATCAACAGGTATTGTCGTACTTATTGCTATTATTGCTTTGCTAATCGGCGCAGTAGGTGGCTTTTTCCTAGCGCGTAAATATATGAAAGACTATTTAGAAAAAAATCCTCCCGTTAATGAGGACATGTTGCGATCAATGATGATGTCAATGGGGCAAAAACCATCTGAGAAGAAAATTCGCCAGATGATGCAGCAAATGAAGAACCAAGGGAAAAAATAGGTTCTGACCCAAAGACTTTTTGCGGGCTGATTTTTTCAGTCCGTTTTTTATTTCGTAATTTGTTAGACTATTCAGACTATTCAGCAAAAAAGACAAGGACAGACAATCCTATGCTCTTGATAAAGACAAAGGAGGAGTAAAATGTCGATTTTTAGAAAATTAGGTTGGTTTTTTCGTCAGGAAAAGAAACATTATTTAATTGGGATTTTCTCCCTATTCGCAGTGGCCTTGGTACAGTTAGTTCCTCCAAAAGTGATTGGGATCATCATTGATGAGATCGCCGATAAGAATTTATCAATAAAGATCATTTCTTGGTGGATCTTACTATTGATCCTTGCAGCTTTCTTACAATATCTTTTTCGTTATATCTGGCGGACGAATATTTGGGGAAGTGCAGCTCGGTTGGAGAAAGAACTTCGGCAGCAGCTATTCAAACATTTTACAGAAATGGACAATCTCTTTTACCAAAAATATCGGACTGGAGATTTGATGGCTCATGCAACGAATGATTTGAATGCAATCCAAAATGTAGCAGGAGCTGGTATCTTGACCTTTGCAGATTCAGTGATCACGGGCGGAACAACGATCATTGCGATGATTTTGTTTATTGATTGGCGCTTAACACTGATTGCGCTGATTCCTCTGCCTTTACTAGCCGTTACTTCACGAGTGCTGGGGTCAAAACTCCACGATGCTTTTCGTGATTCGCAAGAAGCTTTTTCTAGTATCAATGATAAGACACAAGAAAGTATCACTGGGATCAAAGTCATTAAAACATTTGGACAAGAAAAAGAAGATCTCGCGGATTTTGAAGAAAAGATTGAAGATGCAATTATTAAAAACAAACGAGTCAATTTTTTAGACTCCTTATTTGATCCATTCATTACCTTGATTATCGGTCTGTCTTATGTTGCAACAATTATTTTAGGTGGAAAGTATGTCTTGGAAGGCACGATCTCGATCGGGCAGATGGTCTCATTTATTAGCTATATCGGTATGCTTGTTTGGCCGATGTTTGCGATTGGTCGATTGTTCAACGTATTGGAAAGAGGAAATGCTTCTTATGATCGCGTCAATGAACTTTTGCATGAAAAGACGCATATCGTGGAACAACTGGGTGCAGTGCAGACCCCGGCAAAAGGCGAGCTGAATGTAGCTATTTCCTCTTTTAACTATCCGAAAGAAGAATCACCAGCATTAGAACAAATCAAATTTGCGATCCAAGAAGGAGAAACATTAGGTATTGTTGGGAAAACTGGTGCGGGAAAAACGACAATCATCAAATTACTGATGCGTGAATACGATGATTATCAAGGGAAAATCCAATTTGGCGGACGTTCGATCAAAGAATATTCATTGAATGCTTTATTAGGATCAATCGGTTATGTGCCTCAGGATCACTTCCTGTTTTCGATGACCATTCGAGATAATATCCGTTTTTCTAATCCAAAACTTTCAGAAGAAGAAGTAGAGCATGCGGCTTCTTTAGCATTTATCAACAATGAAATCAAGGAATTGCCAAAAGGTTATGATACCTTAGTTGGAGAACGTGGAGTCTCTTTATCTGGCGGACAGAAACAGAGGATTTCGATTGCTCGAGCATTGATCAAAAATCCTGAATTGCTGATCTTAGATGATGCACTTTCTGCAGTAGATGCCAAAACAGAAGAAGCTATCTTGCATAATTTAAAAGAAATAAGAAAAGAGAAAACAACCATCATTGCAGCTCACCGTTTAAGCAGCGTGATGCATGCAAAAGAAATCATTGTTGTCGATCAAGGGAAAATCATTGAACGAGGAACCCACCACGAGCTGCTTGCATTAGGTGGCTGGTATGAACGAATGTGGGAAAAACAGCAATTAGAAGCGAAGATAGAAGGAGGCGAGGCCTGATGGATGAGAATTATCAATCGGAATGGACAAAATCGATTCCACTTAAAGAACAGAAGAAGATCATCAAACGACTGATGAAGTTCGCCAAACCTTTTAGAAGAACGTTCATCGTTGCTATCTTATTTGCGTTTGCCCTGTCTGTGATCAATGTCCTATTGCCAAGGATCATCCAAACTTTTATGGATGATCATCTGGCTAAACAGTCAGCTACGACACAAGTTATTTTGTTTTTTGCTGGTGTGTACTTGTTTGGAGTCATAGTCAAAAGTATCATTTGGTTTTTCCAATGGTATTTGTATTCCATGGCTTCATTGAAGACCTATCAGTATGTTCGGGTAAGATTATTTGAAAAGCTGCATACACTAGGTATGCGTTATTTTGACCAGACACCGGCAGGATCGACCGTTTCTCGAGTGACGAATGATACAGAAACGCTATTTGAATTTTGGTATGTCTTTTTGATGGTATTGACTGGGATCTTTGCAGTCGTTTCTTCTTTCGTTGCCATGTTTCAAATCAATGGAGAAATTGCCTTGTGGACTTTGGTGTTTTTGCCGATTTTAGGAATCGTCATCTGGTATTACCAGAAATTCAGTTCTCGTATTTACCGAAATATGCGGGAAAAATTAAGTCAGCTGAACACGAAATTGAATGAATCGATTTCCGGCATGCGTATTATCCAGCAGTTTCGCCAAGAAGCTCGTTTAGCTAAAGAATTTGAACAAGTGAACAACGAGTATTTAGACACGCGCTATGCGATGATCAAAACGAATTCGATTCTGTTAAGTCCGATCATCAATTTTCTCTATGCATTGGCGATTGCGTTGGCGTTGACTTTGTTTGGGATCGATGCGTTGCATTCTCCCGTAGAAGTTGGACTGATCTATGCATTTACGACCTATGTCCAGGGATTTTTTAATCCAATGTCTCAAATGATGGACTTTTTGAGCACCTTTACAGATGGGATGGTTGCCGGTAGTCGTATTTTGAAAATCATGGATACAGAAGAATATGCACCGCAACAAAATCCTGGAGCAGATCAAGCGATTACTTCAGGTAAGATCGAGTTTCGCAATGTAAGCTTTTCTTATGATGGAGAGCACAATGTATTGAACAATATCTCTTTTGTCGCTAATCCGGGTGAGACCGTTGCATTAGTGGGGCACACCGGAAGCGGAAAAAGCTCGATCATCAACGTATTGATGCGGTTTTACGAATTTTATGAAGGCCAGATCTTGATTGATGATCATGACATTCGAGAATATCCAATGGAAGAGTTACGTAAGAAAATGGGATTGGTCTTGCAAGATGCCTTCTTGTTTTATGGAGATATTGCAGGAAATATCCGGATGATGAATCCAGCTATCACAGACGAACAGATTCGCCATGCAGCTGAGTTTGTTCAAGCAAACAAGTTCATCGATGAATTACCAAAAGGATATCACTCAAAAGTGATCGAACACGGTGCCAGCTATTCTAGTGGACAACGACAGCTGATCACTTTTGCGCGAACAATCGTGACAGATCCTAAAATACTAGTATTGGATGAAGCAACAGCAAATATCGATACTGAAACCGAAGGATTGATCCAAGAAGGATTGGCAAAAATGCGACAAGGACGGACAACGATAGCGATTGCCCATCGGCTGTCCACGATTCGGGATGCAGAATTGATTTTAGTTTTAGACAAAGGTCATATAGTAGAGCGTGGGAATCATGAAACACTTCTAGCGCAAAATGGTTTGTATGCAGATATGTACAAACTGCAAAGCAGTGGTGTGTAAAAAGAGGTTGTGACAGTAGCATAGTAGCATTTTGTCCTAAGCGCTAGAGCGAAAATAAAACAGAGCTTCCCAGATTCTTCATCTGTGAGCGTTAGTGGCGTAGTCACCCGATTTAAAAAAGACGACGACAGCTAGTCAAAAGTGCCTAATAGCCACTAAGAAAGCGTTGACAAAAGCGTTTGCTTTCGATAATATAAAGAAAACGATACAACTTGGATAGTGATTGCCTGATGCAAGCTAAACCTGATGAGTCTCCCATGGTTCCATGGACGGCTTTTTGGGTTTTTCTTTTTGTTTTGAATACAGCCCTATATATCATGGAAAGGAGCAAAACATGCTGATTGAGAAAGTACTGAATAACAACGTCGTAATAACCAGGGATGAAAGAAATCAGGAAATGATCGTGATGGGAAAAGGTTTGGCATTCAAAAAGAAAGTGGGTGACCCGATTTTTGACTCATGCATCGACAAAAAATTTCAGTTGACAAATGACGGGCTTTCACAACAGTTCCAAGAATTGGCACAAGCGATTCCTCTTGAGTACTTAGAAATTTCTTGTGAAATCATTGAATATACAAAAGAGGCTCTACAAGTCCAGTTGAATGATTCTGTGTATATTGCATTGACGGATCATTTGTATACGGCTATCGAACGTCACAAAATGGGAATATTTGTACCAAATGTATTGCTGTATGATATCAAACAACTATTTCCTAAAGAGTATGCCATCGGGAAAAAAACAGTGAAGAAAATCTCGGATAAATACCACATCAAGTTATCAGAAGATGAAGCCGGATTTATCGCATTGCATTTAGTCAATGCACAAGGCATTCAAAGCCAACAAAACAATACCTACCTGTTTACTATAACAATACAGGATATTCTAAATATCGTCCGCTATTACTATAAGATTACATTTGATGAAGATTCAGTCCATTTTTTTCGATTCGTCACACACTTACGTTTTTTTCTGACACGCGTCCTAGATGGAGAAAAATCAGAAGTGGGAGAAGTTTCTGAGGAATTGTTTCAGGTTATTCAAAAAAAATATAAGGATACGTTTGGTTGCGTTGAGAAAATAGCAGACTTTTTAGCCGAGACGTTCAACTACCAGATGTCCACGGACGAAAAAATGTATTTAACGATCCATACTGCGCGTTTAGTGCATGAGAATCGTTGTAAATAAATAAAAAAAGGAGGATAAATTAACAAGAACGTATGAAATAAGGGTAGTGACATTCAGTTGGCTAAACCTTCCACTAATAAATTGGAGGGAATAGAAATGGGAAAATACCAAGAATTAGCGAGAAAAATCGTAGAAAATGTCGGCGGGAAGGAAAATATCAATGGTTTGACACATTGTATCACAAGGCTTCGTTTCAAATTAAAAAACGAAGAAAAAGCAAATGATGAGATCTTGAAAAATATGGACGGTATTGTAACGGTAATGCGAGCGGGAGGGCAGTATCAAGTTGTCATCGGGAATCATGTGCCAGTCGTGTTTGAAGAGGTTATAAAAGCAGGAAACCTTACTTTTGATGAGGCTGTTTCAACAGAAAAAATGAGACCGTTTGATATGCTTATTGATGGAATATCGGGCTGTTTCCAACCATTCCTTGCTATCCTAGCTGCTGGCGGGATGATTCGTGGACTGACAGCATTCCTTGTCTTCTTAGGCGCGTTTGACCGCGGTTCTGGCACATTTGTTATGTTTGATAATATCGGTGATTCTGTATTCCAATTTATGCCTGTTATTATCGGTTTAACAGCTGCCCGTAAATTTAAAGTAAATGAATTCGTAGGGATGTTGCTTGGCGCAGCATTAATGAATCCTAGCTTGTCGCTGGAAGCTTTGAGTGGTGCAGCAGAAGCACCACTAACGACCATATTTTCTGGCACTATTTTTGAAGCACCTATTTATCAAACAGTATTCGGCATTCCCTGGATTGCGCGTAACTACGCTTCTTCTGTCATTCCCATTATCTTTATTGTGTTGTTAGCTAGCCAAATTCAGAAACCAATTAAAAAGTTAGTACCTGAGATGATCGCGAATTTCTTCGTTCCATTCTTCACCGTTCTTATTACAATGCCTTTAGGTTTTTTACTCGTTGGACCAGTATTCACATTCGCAACTGATATTTTAATGGCTGGATTTGAAACACTTTTAGCACTTTCGCCAGTTATTTATGGAGCAATCGTAGGCTTCTTCTGGCAAATTCTGGTGATGTTTGGTCTCCATTGGGCAATCGTACCAATGGGATTGATGCAATTTTCTGTGAATGGTTGGCAAAATATTATGACACCTGTTGCAGTAGTGTCTTTTGGACAAACTGCAGCACTTACCGCACTCTACTTTAAGCTTAGAAATCCAAAAGACAAAGCAATTGCAATACCAGCCATTGTTTCTGGTATTGTGGGGATTACAGAGCCAGCTATTTATGGGTTTACATTACCACGTAAAAAAATATTTATTTTTACCTGTGTCGGTGGTGCGTTAGGGGGCGCGTATAGTGGGTTAATGAATTTAACTTCTTGGAATCAAGGTGGACTAGGCATCTTTACAATTCCCAACTATATTAGACCAGATGGTGATTTAACAGATGTGATTAATGTATTGATTGGGATCGCCATTGCGATGGTGGTATCCTTTGCGCTGACTTTTTTCTTTTGGAAGGAGGAAGCAGGTGAAACAGATGACAGACAGAAAAGATCAGGTAAAGAAATTGTAAAAACACCGATACAAGGACAAATCGCTCCACTGAAAGCAGCAAAGGATGCAGCTTTTGCACAAGGAACACTAGGTCGAGGAATCTTGATCTACCCTGAAAAAGGAGAAGTACGTGCCCCTTTTGACGGAACAGTCATGACCCTGTTCCCCACGAAACATGCAATCGGAATGGTTTCTGAAACAGGTCTGGAATTGCTGATTCATGTCGGATTGGATACTGTTCAGTTGGAAGGGAAATATTTTGAAAGCTTGGTGCAGCAAGGAGAAAGAGTGAAACAAGGCGATCTGTTGCTCCGCTTCGACAAAAAGAAAATCGAAAAGGAAGGATACAGTTTAGAAACACCTGTAATCGTCACCAATTACATGGATTATTTGGATATTTTGGAAAATCAAGGGGAGACGGTCGGGCCAGACGATGCACTTATCACCGCACTGACCTGAACGGTTAGGTGAAAGAATGGAATAGACTTAACTATTCTTTTTAGTCCACTTCTTTATTTTCAAAATTGAAAGGCTCTTTCATGATGGCTGAGCTGATAGGGCGTTTATCAAATTTTTGTCCTACAGAAATTAGATGGACTAAATTCTGTTGATAATTTTCTGCAAAAACACAACTATATAACACGTCTAGAAGATAACAAATCGATGTATTGATCGTAAAATTACCAATTTTTGAATACAGTCGTTCGCGTGTCGTAAGTCGCAAAGCGGCTGTACTCATTGAGGATAGCGTTGAATCACCGATACTGGTCAAAGCTAAAATTGGAACATGATTTTGTTTCAATATTTCTGCGGTACGAAGGATCACATTGTTTTCACCCGTATAAGAAATCAGAATCCCGCACATATCACTCGTGCAATTGTACGCTTCATAGAACGATTCACCAAAAGTGGTGACAATCGTGACATCCATTTTGATGCGCTTCATTTTCAGCATGAAATCTTGAGAAATCAAAGTATTCGAGTTACTGGCGAAAATCACGATTTTTTTTGCTTGAAGCATTAGTTGTTTGGCTTTTTGCAGTTGGTCATGATGAATGAGAGAAAGTGTATCTTGAATCGTCATCTGTTCTAAAGAAGCCATTTTATTTGCGATCGTCATAATACCGTCTGTGGTGGAAAAAGGAAGATTCGCATCTACGTCTTGAAAATTCCCTTCAAGATAGGCTGTTTCAGCTAAAAAAGCATTACGAAAACTGACCCAGCCATCAAAACCCATTTTTTTTGCTACACGGATGAGTGTGGACGGGTGGATATAACATCGCTCAGCAATCTCTTGGATGGTCATTTCGCCAAGTGCTGGAGAATCGCTTAAGAGAAACTGAATCACTTCATTTTCTGAAGGAGAAAAGGAGATTTCTTTGATTTTTTCACGTAATAACATGTAGATACCTTCTTCTAGTTTTTTTACGTAAATTATAACTTTTTTGAAAATGATTTGTAAACGGATTTATGTTATATAGCTTAATAAAGTCATTTTTTGACAAGATATTTACAAAAATCCAGTAGAAAACACTAACTTTTGTAAATGTTACTGGAAAGAAACGAATTTCTATTGTTTGTTTTGTTTACAAAAAAGATAATAAAAGTGTAAAAAGCAAAGGAGTGAGAACATGGCAAAAGGAATCAAAATCGCTACGATTGGTGGAGGCAGCAGTTACACCCCCGAGTTGATGGAAGGATTTATCAAAAGATATGAGGAATTACCGATACGAGAAATCTGGCTCGTAGATGTAGAAGAAGGAAAAGAAAAGCTTGAGATCGTCAGTCAGATGTCTCAGCGTATGTGGGATGCTTCTCCGTATGAAGTCAAGATCTATGCAACTTTGGATCGGGAAGAAGCATTGAAAGATGCGGATTTTGTTACGACTCAGTTTCGTGTCGGTCAATTAGATGCACGAATCAAAGACGAGCGGATCCCTAGTTATTATGGGATGATTGGGCAAGAAACAAATGGTGCTGGCGGGATATTCAAAGCTTTTCGTACCGTTCCAGTGGTTTTGGCAATCGTTGAAGACATGAAGCGTTTATGTCCAAATGCTTGGCTGATCAATTTCGCGAACCCAAGCGGGATGGTGACAGAAGCAGTTATCAGATATGGCAAATGGGATAAAGTGATCGGATTATGCAATGTGCCAGTAATGGCGACGATGACAGAACCAGCAATGCTTGGCAAGAAAAAAGAAGAGCTGATCTACAAGTTTGCCGGTCTAAATCACTTCCATTGGCACAAAGTAGCAGATAATAAAGGAAATGACCGCACAGCAGATTTGATTGATCGTTTATACGATGAAGACAATGGATTGCCGAAAAATATCTTTGACATCCCGTTTTTCAAAGAACAATTAAAACAAATGAACATGATCCCTTGTGGCTACCACCGCTATTACTACCGTGAAGAAGAAATGTTGGAACATGCTTTAGAAGAATATCAAACGATTGGTACAAGAGCGCAACAAGTGAAAGAAACAGAAGCAGAGCTGTTTGAATTATACAAAGATCCAGAATTGGATCATAAACCTGAACAATTGCAAAAACGAGGTGGTGCTTATTATTCAGATGCTGCCTGTGAAACGATTGCTTCGATCTATGGAAATAAAGAAACACAGATCGTGGTGTCTACAAAGAATGATGGAGCTGTTCCTGATCTGCCGGCAGATTGTGTAGTAGAGTCACTGCCTATGTTGGCGCACAAGGCGCACGAAATGTAGCGTTTGATTCCCTTCCTGCTGCTGAAAGAGGCTGGTTGCAAGTAATGAAGAATATGGAATTGCTGACGATCGAAGCAGCCGTGACTGGTGATTATGGAACAGCTTTACAAGCGTTTACGATCAATCCGCTTATACGATCAGGAAAGACAGCAAAACGGATCATGGATGAGTTGTTTATTGCACATCAGCAGTATTTACCGCAATTCAAGGAAACAATCAGCCGGTTAAAAGCAGAAGGAATCGAAGTCCAAGATGAACTGGCAAGAGAATTGTCAAGCAATACACATGTAATGGAGGAAGTATGATGGGATTCAGAAAAGATTTTTTATGGGGCGGTGCTACAGCAGCCAATCAATGCGAGGGTGGTTATGATGAAGGCGGACGTGGGTTAGCGAACGTAGATGTTGTGCCAATCGGAAAAGACCGTTTTCCTGTCATTACTGGAAAAAAGAAAATGTTTGAATTTGATAAAGATCATTTTTATCCAGCAAAAATTGCGATCGATATGTATCATCATTATAAGGAAGATATTGCTTTGTTTGCAGAAATGGGGTTCAAGACTTATCGGATGTCCATTGCTTGGAGTCGTATTTTTCCAATGGGCGATGAAAATGAGCCAAATGAATCTGGTTTGAAATTTTATGAGGATGTCTTTAAAGAATGTCAAAAGTACGGGATCGAGCCGCTTGTGACGATTACACATTTTGATTGTCCGATGCATTTGATCAAAGAATATGGTGCGTGGCGTTCTAGAGAACTCGTTGGTTTTTATGAAAATCTGTGCCGAGTCATCTTCAATCGCTATAAAGGACTTGTCAAATATTGGTTGACATTCAATGAGATCAATATGATCCTTCATGCACCATTCATGGGCGCAGGGCTGTATTTTGAAGAAGGAGAAAATGAAGAACAAATCAAATATCAAGCGGCACATCATGAGTTGGTTGCAAGTGCCATCGCAACGAAGATCGCTCATGAAGTAGATCCGGAGAACAAAGTAGGCTGTATGCTGGCAGCAGGAGCATATTATCCATACACTTGCAATCCTGAAGATGTTTGGGCTTCTAGAAAATCAGATCGAGAAAATTATTTCTTCATTGATGTCCAGTCACGAGGAGAATATCCCGCTTATGCATTGAAAGAAATGGAACGAAATGGCATTCAGATCAAAATGGAACCTGGGGATGCCGCATTGCTGAAAGAACATACTGTTGATTTTATCTCCTTTTCTTATTATTCTTCTCGAGTTTCGACTACTGACAACGAACTCTTGGAACAGACTGCAGGAAATATCTTTGCTTCTGTCAAAAATCCATATCTGGAAGCAAGTGAATGGGGTTGGCAAATTGATCCATTAGGCTTGAGAATAACGATGAATGATATTTATGATCGTTATCAAAAACCACTATTTATTGTAGAAAACGGCTTAGGTGCAGTCGATACGCCCGATGAGAATGGTTATGTGGAAGATGACTATCGAATCGACTATCTGGCAGCACATATCCAGGCAATGAAAGATGCAGTAGAATTAGATGGAGTCGATCTATTAGGCTATACGACTTGGGGATGTATTGATTTAGTATCAGCTGGTACAGGTGAGATGAAGAAAAGGTACGGATTCATTTATGTCGATCGTGACAACGAAGGAAATGGCACATTAGCCCGTTCGAAGAAGAAATCATTCAACTGGTATAAAAAAGTAATTGATTCAAATGGAGAAAATCTTTCGAATGATTGATCAATGATTTGTAAAAGTCTATTGTTTTTCAGCGGATTTTTCGAGTATAATAAAGCTATTCGAGAAACGCAAGCAGAACAATAGACTTTTTTTCGCATTGGCTGTAAAGTATGCTTACTTGATTAAGTAAAGGAGAATCTACATATGTATGATGTAATCGTTATTGGCGCAGGTCCTGCTGGGATGACTGCTGCTTTATATGCTTCACGTTCAAACTTATCCGTATTGATGATCGAACAAGGCGCCCCTGGCGGCCAAATGAACAATACGGCAGAAATCGAAAACTATCCTGGTTTCGATTCAATCATGGGTCCTGATCTAGCTTATAAGATGTATGAAGGTGTTTCAAGATTTGGGACAGAAAATGCTTATGGAATCGTGCAAGATATCAAGGATCACGGCAGCCACAAAGAAGTTATTTGTGAAGATAAAACTTACGAAGGAAAAACAGTCATTATCGCAACAGGCTGTATCCACCGTAAATTAGGCGTACCTGGCGAGGAAGAATTTGCTGGACGTGGCGTTTCTTACTGTGCAGTTTGTGATGGTGCGTTTTTCCGTAACAAACGTCTAGTAGTGATCGGAGGAGGAGACTCAGCAGTAGAAGAAGCCATCTATTTGACACAATTTGCTTCTGAAGTAGTCATCGTCCACCGTAGAGATGAATTACGTGCACAAAAGATCATCCAAGACCGTGCATTTGCGAATGAAAAAATTTCCTTTATGTGGGATACAGTCGTTGACGAAATCGTTGGGAATGAAATGGTAGTGACAGGTGTGAAAGCACGTAATGTCAAAACCGGCAATGAGTTTGATTTGGCAGCAGACGGAGTATTCATCTATGTTGGACTGGATCCATTAACTGCACCATTTAGAGAAGCAGGGTTGACGAACGAAGCTGGCTGGATTCCAACAGACAACGAAATGAAGACGAATATACCAGGCGTTTTTGCCATCGGAGATGTTCGTGAAAAAGATTTGCGACAAATCACTACTGCTGTTGGTGATGGTGGGATCGCTGGACAACAAGTGTATAAATACTTGGAATCTTTAGAAGAAACAACTGCATAAGTTTAAAAAGAGTGGAAGAACGGTTTCAATTGTTCTTTTACTCTTTTTTTTCGCGTGAAATCTACTGAATCCGATTTATGCGAATACTTGCAACCGTGCTTGATAAAAGAATCCTTTCTTGATTTAAGCGTTTTTTAGACCTCGTACTTTCATATCTAATAAGTGAATGCTATACTTATTAAGAACCATATTTCAGAAAGAGGTGTTATTTTCATGTCTTGGGAACAAGTGTATGAACAATGGGTACATGAAGAAAATTTAGAAGAAAACTTAAAAAAACAATTAAATGATCTGGGTGAAGATCCTGAAAAACTTGAAGATGCTTTTTATGCACCGTTGGAATTCGGTACTGCAGGCATGCGGGGAATCTTAGGGCCTGGGATCAATCGAATGAACATCTATACGGTAAGACAAGCAACAGAAGGACTTGCACGTTTCATGGATACACAAGGCGAAGAAACAAAACGCCGAGGTGTCGCTATCGCTTATGACTCACGCCATCAATCACCAGAATTTGCCATGGAAGCAGCCAAAACATTAGCACATCACAATATCCCATCTTATGTATTCGAAAGTCTACGTCCAACACCAGAGCTTTCTTTTGCAGTCCGTCATTTGAAGACGTTTGCGGGAATCATGGTAACCGCATCCCACAATCCAGCAGCTTACAACGGATATAAAGTCTACGGAGAAGATGGGGGACAAATGCCTCCTGCAGACGCAGATGCATTGACGAAATATGTCCGTGAAGTCAGCAATCCGTTAAAAGTTGAAGTATTATCTGACGAAGAAGCTGAACATAGCGGATTGATCACGATCATCGGAGAAGAAGTGGATGCCGCTTATCTAGAAGAAATCAAAGCAGTAACGATTGATCATGAATTGGTGGAAACAATGGGGAAAGATTTGAAACTTGTGTACACACCACTTCACGGAACAGGAAAAATGTTGGGCGAACGTGCGTTGAAACAAGCTGGATTCGAACAATTCGTACTAGTTCCAGAACAAGCTGTCGCAGACCCAGATTTCACTACAGTCAAATCACCAAATCCAGAAGAACACTCTGCTTTTGAGTATGCGATACGACTTGGCGAGAAAGAAGGCGCTGATTTGCTGATTGCAACAGATCCTGATGCAGACCGTTTAGGTGCAGCCGTTCGTTTGCCAAATGGCTCCTATGAAGTTTTGACCGGAAACCAAATCGGAGCACTGTTTGCTCAATATATTTTGGAAGCACACCAATCGCGAGGCACTTTACCTGAAAACGCAGCGGTATTGAAATCGATCGTTTCTAGCGAATTACCTACAGCAATTGCGGAACACTATGGGGCTACCATGTTCAATGTATTGACAGGATTCAAATTCATTGCTGAAAAAATTCAACAATTTGAAGAAGATCATTCCCATACTTTTATGTTCGGATTCGAAGAAAGTTACGGTTATTTAGTTAAACCTTTCGTTCGCGACAAAGACGCGATCCAAGCATTGCTCTTATTAGCAGAAGTAGCAGCTTACTATAAAAAACAAGGCAAAACGTTGTATGACGGCTTGCAAACGATTTTTGAAACCTATGGCTACTACGCAGAAAAAACGATTTCTGTGACAATGAGCGGACAAGAAGGCTCTGCGAAAATCTCTGCTTTGATGGAAAAATTCCGTGAAGAAGCACCAACAGAATTTGCCGGAGCAAAAGTCATCCAAACAGAAGACTTCAAAGAGTTGACGAGAACAAACCGTGAAGGAAATGTAGAAAAACTAACGACACCGCCATCTGATGTATTGAAGTATACGCTGGAAGAAAATGGCTGGATCGCTATCCGTCCTTCAGGAACTGAGCCGAAAATCAAGTTTTATATCGGTGTAAAAGGAAACTCTTCAGAAGACGCAGCTGAAAAAGTAGCCGCTTATGAAGCGATTATCCAAAAGATGACAGAAGAATAAAAAAACTTGAGACTGATGGAAAAAGTGGTAAACTTTAGAAGTCAGTCTTTTTTCAAGTTGGAGGTGAATGGATTGCCAGACACGCAAAAAACAAAAGTAGAGAAAGTCAGCCAACTATTCAAAATGTTGAGTGACCCCACTCGTCTCAAAATTCTGCTGTATCTGAAAGACGGGGAACAAAATGTGACAGCAATCACCCAAGCAGTGGAAATGGAACAATCTGCTGTATCGCATCAACTGCGTTTATTAAGAGAAAACCATGTCGTCAAGTCCCATCGTGAGGGAAAAGCGATTTTGTATAGTCTTGATGATTCTCACGTACTGGATATTTTGAACCAGACACTCAAACATGTGGAACATCAATAACGATAGGTGCAAATAGAGACAAACTGGACTGTGTCAACGAATCTTCTTCGCTGACACAGTCCAGTTTTTTTAAAGAAAAATTGTTAGTCTGTTTCTTCGGTGGTTTCAGTTCCATAATAACTATGGTCTTCTAGGTCTAAAGCATTCAAAATAAGTGAAGCTGTTTCTTCAATAGATAAAGAAGCGACATTGATTACTACGCAGCCCAATTTTTCATAAAGATCATTCGCAAAATCGAGTTCAGCTCGTATTTTTTCGATATCGGAATAAGCAGTATCAGGATTTAATCCGTAAGAGCGCATCCGTTCTTTACGGATATTGTTTAAAATATCTGGGTTATTCGTCAGTCCCACGATTTTTTTAGGATCGATCTCCCAAAGCTGTTTGGGAATATGTGCTTGTGGGATCAAAGGTAGATTGGCAACTTTTAAATTTTTGTTAGCTAAAAACAAGCTCAAAGGCGTTTTGGAAGTTCGGGATACGCCTAGCAAAACGACATCTGCTTCTAGAAACCCACGAGGATCTTTCCCGTCATCGTATTTTACAGCAAATTCCATTGCTTTGATCCGTTTGAAATAGTTCTCATTCAATAAATGAAGGGCGCCAGGTTGCCGAATGGGCTTGATACCAGTTAAGCGCTCGATTTCTGATATCGGCGGAGTCATCACATCAAAACTAAATAATTGATGTTCTTCACAAAAAGAACGCGTCATCTCGATCAATTCTTGATTGATCAATGTGTGCAGGACAAGAGCTTTTTCTTCTAGTGCATCTTGCAGTGCCTGCATCAATGTTTTCTCATCTGTCACAAATGTTCTGCGGAATAAATTGAACTCAACGCTAGGATATTGGGCCATAGTGGCTTGCGCTAATTTTGTCGCAGTTTCTCCAGCAGAGTCGGAGATGACAAAAAAAGTAACGATTTCTGTAGAATCGGAAGACATGGATAAAACCTCACTTGCATTTTTTTTATGTTTATTATACCATACTCTAGAATGTGTACTTCGTAATCATTTTGATTTGGAGGAATAAGTCATGAAAAAACAGACATTGATCGAACAATCACTAGAAACATTGAAAAATAACGGTTTTAAATATACTAAAAAAAGAGAAGCATTGTTAACTTATTTAGTGAAGCGCAATCGCTACGTATCAGCTAAAGAAGTTTTTGACTATATGAATCAGGAATTCAAAGGAGTAAGTTACGATACGATTTATCGAAATCTCCATGATTTTGCAGAAATCGATTTACTGGAAGAAACCGATTTAAATGGAGAGATGAAGTTTCGTTTTCATTGCTGTCAAGGGGAAATCGGCCATCACCATCACTTTATCTGTACGGTGTGCGGAACAACGAAAGAAATCCATATGTGTCCAATGAATTATTTCGAAGAACAGCTCGGTGGATGTACGATCGAAGGGCATAGATTCGAGATTTTCGGAAGATGTGAAAATTGTCAATAAGGATTTAAATAAAATAACATTTGATAATTTTAAAAAAAAGCAAGATTTCCTTGACGGTCAAAACAGCATTAGATATAATATTTACAGGACAGTCTTGTTTTTTGAGATATATTTCAATAACAATTACGGTTACTTTTTAAGCTCGGAGGGAGGGAATTAACATGTCAAAAACAGTCGTTCGCAAAAACGAATCACTTGACGATGCTCTTCGTCGCTTCAAACGTTCCGTGTCAAAAGCGGGTACTTTACAAGAATCTCGTAAACGTGAATTCTACGAAAAACCAAGTGTAAGACGCAAGAAAAAATCTGAAGCAGCTAGAAAACGCAAAAAATTCTAGTTCTGTGATGAATTGGAGTTGGTAGTGTGTCACTACTAAGTAGATTAAACGATGACATGAAAACAGCGATGAAAGCGAAAGATAAGGAATCTTTACAAGTCATCCGAATGATCAAGTCATCTATACAAAACGAGCAGATTAAAGAAGGTCACGACTTGACAGAAGAAGAAGAATTAACGGTATTGTCTCGCGAAATGAAACAGCGACGTGATTCTTTGCATGAGTTTGAAGAAGCAGGACGTGACGATTTAGCTGAAAAAGTAAAAAGTGAAATTGTGATAGTCGAAAAATACATGCCGGAACAACTTTCCGACGAAGAAATTCGACAACTTGTTCAAGAAGCAATCACACAAACTGGTGCTTCATCAATGAAAGAATTTGGCAAAGTCATGGGTGCGATCATGCCTAAAGTCAAAGGAAAAGCAGATGGAAACCAAGTAAATGCCATTGTGAAAGAACTATTACAATCTTAATTTTATCATTTAAACTGCGGACAATCATTGTCCGCAGTTTTTTTGTGCTCGTAAAAAAGAAATCTAAAAAATAGCTAGACGAAAGAATAGGATTCTTTCATCTAGCTGGTTTTTTCCTGTTTAATATTTCTTATGTTAAATTGTGTTTGATCTGGTTATTCTTCTGGTAGTTCATTTGCTTCTTGTTTGTACCCTGATAGGCGATAGGCGTAATAGAAGAGTAAGCTGCCAGCGTAACCAAGTAACGTTGGGACCATCCAGCCAAGTCCTAATGCAGCAAAAGGAACGTGATGATGATAAAATTCGAGCATGCTTGCTACAACTCTTTGTTGACTCACTAAAGCAGGCGAATTTGCCAGCATATCCAATACGGCGGGAACAGCAGCAAACAACATCGTTACTTGATAGACAAATGGTGTCTTTTGGAAAAATTTTGCTGTTAAGGAAAGCAAGATCAACGCAAGCGACAATGGATACAAAAGCATCAATACTGGTAAAGACCATTGGATGATATTGTCCAAACCAGCATTTGCAACGACAAAAGAGACGAAAGTCGTTAACCGCAGCCATGTCATATAACTGACTTTAGGGAACAGTTTATGGAAATCTTGTGCAAAAGAAACAACGAGTCCCATAGCGGTAGTGAAGACACCTAATGTGACCATCACTCCTAAGAAGCTAGCGCCGAAGTTACCTAAATAAAAATTAGTGATCTGAGAAAGTGCAGTTCCGCCATTTTCTGATAAAGACATCTTATTCAAACTCATCGCACCGAGAAGAACAAGACCAAAATAGATCATGACTTCTAGCGCAACGCTCAGGCTACCAGCTTTTGCTGTTAATTCTGTGACTTTTTTATCTTTGAAACCAAGGTCACGGACTGCATGGACAAAAGTGACACTTAAGGCAAGCAAGGCTACTGCATCAACCGTGTTATAACCTTCTAGGACACCATTTGTTAAAGCGTTTGTTTGGTAAGTATCTGCAGCAGATTGATTTAGATTTCCCATTGGATGGAATAAAGAAACGACAAAAATGATTGCTAATAATGCAAGAAACAAGGAGTTTAGATACTTTCCGACGTATTTGACCAACCGTGTGGGATGGACAGTAAGGAAATAAGCAAGTAAAAAGAAAAGAGCAGAGAATAAAAACATACCTAATGAATTATATTTTTCAGGCAAAAATGGTTTAGCAGCCATTTCAAAAGCAGTAGCAGCTGTCCGTGGTGTACCGAAAAATGGTCCGATCGTCAAATGAACAAGGATTAAGAACAAGGCAGCATACCATTTTCCGACAGGTTTAGCTAAGTCATACAGACCATCACTTTTTGTCACTACTACAGCTAAGATAGCTAGTAATGGGAAAAGAGCGCCTGAGATGGCAAATCCTACGCCAGCACTGACCCAGTTTGCGCCAGCCATTTGACCTAAGTGGACAGGAAAGATTAGATTACCTGACCCGAAGAACATCCCGAAGATAAGTGAACTGACCATCAATAGTTGTTTCCATGAATAAGTTTTTGTTTCTTCCATAAATTTTTCCTCCAATAATTATCATTTTGATTGACGATATAGACGTTGCAGCAATTAGTAATGCCACTAATATCAGATTCCATGAAAACCACCACCTTAAAATATAAAAAAAAGCCCTTTTCCACTTGGGAAAAGGGCTCTAGATTCTAGAACGGTACCACCTTTTTTCGCTTAAAAAAGCTTCTTCATTCACGGACGCTTTTTGATAAAGTTATCCGCTAGCCTGATAATGGAGGCAGCCACAATGATCTACGTTTTCGACATTGACTCGGAAATGATGTTCGTCTATTCGATTTATTGTCATTTCTCACTTACATGACTCACTGGGAATAAATCGTTGAATAGCCTACTGTTTTCCTCGACGCTTTGCTGTATGTTTATTTGTTGACGTAATAATACACCTGTTTTTTTTGAAATGCAAGAATATTTTAACTATTTTGTTTTCTTTTTTTGAAACAAGAAAAATACCTAGAGAATACCTGCTGAATGAAACGGAATATTTTGTTCTCCACTTTCATATAACTTACATTCTCAGATTCTTTTTATCAAAACGAGACCTTTAGCGAATGAAAAACGGCTATTTTTTAACGTTTCTTGGTACGTATGGTTAAGCGACTCTTTTACAACCTTTTCTTATTTGCTATATAGTTTCTTCTGAGTATGGTAAAATAGGAAAGAATGAATCGAAAAAAAGGGGATGTCTATTTTTGACGGAAGAGTCTAGTTCTTTAGAGATTAGATTGACAGCTGCTGATGATGTCAGCATGCTTTTAGGTGCACACGACAAGCATATAAAACTGATCGAGGAAACAACGGAAACAACCATCCATACACGTGGAGAAATCATTCAGATCATTGGTGAACAATCCCAGATTTCCTTGGCTGCCTCAGTCATTCGGACATTACAGGAATTGATCAAACGAGGAATCCACGTAAGTACACCAGATGTTGTGACGGCACTGAAAATGGGGCAAAAAGGTACATTAGATTATTTTGTTGAGATGTATGAGGAAGAGATCGTCAAAGACCGTAATGGAAAACCTATACGGGTAAAAAACAGCGGTCAAAAGAAATACGTTGAATCGGTAGCCAAACATGACATCGTATTTGGTGTAGGGCCAGCCGGAACAGGGAAAACGTTTCTTGCCGTAGTATTAGCAATTGCTGCCTTAAAAAAAGGCGAAGTGCAAAAAATCATTTTGACACGGCCCGCTGTGGAGGCAGGGGAAAACCTAGGCTTTCTACCCGGGGATCTGAAAGAAAAAGTGGATCCTTATCTGCGGCCTGTTTATGATGCTTTATACCAAATTTTTGGATTGGATCATACGAACCGATTGATGGAACGAGGCGTGATCGAAATCGCACCTTTAGCTTACATGCGGGGGCGGACATTGGATGATGCATTCGTTATCTTGGACGAAGCACAAAACACGACAGTCGCTCAGATGAAAATGTTCTTGACCCGTCTCGGTTATCAATCAAAAATGATTGTCAATGGGGATACAAGTCAGATAGACTTGCCTCGAGGGACGACAAGTGGTCTTGTTCATGCAGAACGAACACTAAAGCAAATCAAAAAAATCGATTTTGTTAATTTTGAAGCAAGTGACGTTGTTCGGCACCCTGTAGTTGCCGAAATCATCAAAGCTTATGAAAAGGCGGATCTTCATCAAGAATAAGCTTTGTTTAGGAGGATAAGCACATGTTGAATAAAACACTGCAGAAACTACAAGAAAAACTCGGAAAGGCAGCATTGCCTTTCCTTCTGTTCTTGTTTTTTATCATTGTCTGCGGCGTTACATTTAGTAGTGTCAAACAAAAGGCCAATGATTTTAGAGAAGGCCAAGTAGCAGAAGAGAGTATCCGTGCGAATAAAACGATCGAGAACACGGAAGAAACCGAACAAAGAAGAAAACTGGCAGCAGAAGCAGTGACTCCAGAATATACTTATCAAAAAGATCTGGCAGATGACCAGAACAATCGGATCAAGCAATTATTCGAATTGATCGATAAGACGAATGATACCATCAACAAATCTTATAATGACAAGGTAGATAAGGCGAAGGAAGATGAAAATATCCCGAAACCTACTACAGAAGAGCGGATTGCTACACTGAAGAAAAATTTTGAAAACGTGAATGCAGAAAACGTTGCGTTTTACCAAAAACTGCCGAACAATTTTTATTCGACGATATTTGAAATGACTGAAACGGAAATTCACACGGTTAGGGATGAAAGTTTGAAGCTCATTGACGAACAGATGAGTAAACAAGTTCGTGAAAGCGAATTGGAAGCTTTTAAACAAGAAGCAGAAGATCAGATTCAATATTTGAATGTCACAACAGAGCAGCAACAAATGATTCGCTACTTAGTGGATCAAGGCATTGTAGTCAATGATGTATTGAATGAGAAAAAGACAGAAGAATTAAAACAATCTGCACGAGAAGCTGTACAACCAGTGATGATCTTCCAAGGAGAAATCATTGTTCGCGAAGGAAATCAAATTGATGCTTCAGCGATGAAAAAATTGGAATTACTAGGATTGACGAATCAAACGACTTCGATTTTCCCACTCATTGCCATGGTTTTAGCTGTTTTGCTTCAAATCGGTGTACTGATTTATAATTCACTCCAATTTCAAAATGCAGGAGAAAGAACAAAATACGTACTTTTCTACGTGACAGCAATGTCAGTCAGCGTCGTACTAATGAAATTTTTCCAACTCTTCCAAACAGAACAAGCTGCTTATATTCCGCTGTTTTACCCCGCGGCTTTTGCTCCACTTGTTTTAAGCTTTTTCTTGAATCGAAGAGCAGGGATCATGGCTGGTATTTTCCAAGCAGTATCCGCACTTTTCATTTTTTATGATTCGATTGGCACGAACTTTCTGACAGTTATTTTGATGTCCTATGTATTTTCTGGTCTCATGGCAACGATCGTCAGACGCAAACGGATCTCAGAACAAGGGTTATCCGCTGCTATGTGGGTCATTATTTTTCCTGTGATGATGGATGTCATTTTGATTATCTACCAAGGAATGAGCTTTGGGGATGCAACGACTTGGTTAACGCTAGTCTGCGGATTCACAGGTGCATTGTTCTCATTCTTGCTGACGATAGGTCTGCACCCCTATATTGAATTGATGGTCAATGATGATAGTGTGATCGTATTAAATGAACTCAGCAATCCTAATCATCCTTTATTGAAACAGTTGCTGGAAGAAGCACCAGGTACGTATCACCATAGCATGATGGTAGCCAATCTAAGTGCTAATGCTGTAGCAGAAATCGGTGGACGTTCTTTACTAACTCGAGTAGCTTGCTATTATCATGATATCGGCAAGATCAAACACGCCAGCTTTTTCGTTGAGAACTTGCCTTCAGGAGCGGAAAATCCGCACAATTTCTTATTGCCAGAAGACAGTAAACATATTATCTTTGGACATGTGACAGATGGTGCCAAAATATTGGAAGATTATAATATGCCGCAAATGGTGATCGATATTTGCAGACAGCATCATGGAACCACGCTGATGCGTTATTTCTACGTTAAGGCAAAGGAACGCAACCCGGAAGTCACGGAAGAGCAATTCCGTTATCCTGGACCAAAACCTCAAAGCCGTGAAGCAGGAATCGTCAATATAGCTGACAGTTGTGAAGCGGCAGTACGGGCAATGGACCATCCAACGAGCGAAAAAATCGAAAGTTTTGTCCATAATCTTATAGAAGAGCGTATTTCCGATGGACAATTGGACGACAGTGGATTGACGTTAAAAGAAATCCGTAAAGTAGAAAAATCATTGATCAGCGGTTTAAGCAGTACCTTCCATTCTCGGATCAAATATCCTAAAATGAAATCGGAAGTTGAGAAGATAAAAGAAGAACAAGAAGAATAGCAAGAAGAATAGAAAGAAGCGATGTATAATGGATATTACTTTCATGGATGAAACAAACCAAGTATCAGAAGAGAAAATGAAAGAAATCGACGACTTGTTGCAATTTGCAGCATCATATTTAGAGTTGCCAGAAGAAACAGAAATGTCTATTACTTTCATGGACAACGCAGCAATCCAAGTAATCAATCGTGATTACCGTGGAAAAGATGCACCGACAGACGTCATCAGTTTTGCCTTGGAAGAAGAGGGCGAAGACGAAATCCCAGTGATTTTTGAAGATGGAGAGAATCCATTACCTCGTGTACTGGGAGACATCATGATCTCTACTGAACGTGCTGCAGAGCAAGCAGAAGCTTACGGCCATTCGTATGATCGGGAACTTGGCTTTTTAGCGGTTCATGGATTCTTGCATATCAACGGGTATGACCATATGACACCAGAGGATGAGAAAGAAATGTTTGGTTTACAGAAAGAGATCTTAGATGCCTATGGACTTAAAAGATAAAAACGTAGAGAAAAACAAACATTTCCTGATGTCCGTGGAATTTGCCGTCCAAGGAGTCAAAACCGTTTTTGAGGAAGAACGCAACATGAGGAAACATGTTGCGTTCGGAATCCTCGCTTTGTTTATGGGCGTGATTTTCCAACTTGATCGGATAGAATGGTTATGGCTGCTTTTAGCTGTTTTTCTCGTATGGATAGTAGAGATCATCAATACTGTTTTTGAAAATGTCGTGGACATGTTTACGGATTTTCATTTTCATCCGATTGGGAAAAAAATCAAAGATATGGCAGCTGGAGCAGTTTTAGTGACCGCTTGTTTTGCCGTTATCGTTGGGTTGATTTTATTTGTCCCTAAAATATATCATTTGTTGTTTAATTAAAAAGGAGAACGTATATGCCAGAACATAAATCAGGGTTTGTCGCAATCGTCGGCCGCCCGAATGTAGGAAAATCCACTTTATTGAATCGAATCGTGGGTCAAAAAATTGCCATCATGAGTGATAAGGCACAGACAACTAGAAATAAAATCCAAGGAGTATATACTACACCAGAAGCTCAGTTGATTTTTATTGACACACCAGGAATCCATAAACCAAAGCATCGTTTAGGAGATTTTATGGTAGAAGCAGCTTACAGTGCGTTGAAAGAAGTGGACGCGGTCTTATTTATGATCAGCGCTGATCAAAAACGCGGTCGGGGAGACGATTTTATTATTGAACGTCTAAAAAACGTGCATTCTCCTGTTTATCTGATTATCAATAAAATCGATAAAATCCATCCAGACGAGTTGTTGGGAATCATTGAAGATTATTCAACGCAGATGCCCTTTGCACAAGTGATTCCAATCTCTGCTACAGAAGGAAACAACGTCGAACGTTTGATGGATGTATTAGTCAGTGAAATGCCAGAGGGCCCACAATATTTTCCAGATGATCAAGTGACTGATCATCCTGAATACTTCATCGTTTCTGAATTGATCCGTGAGAAAGTCTTGTTTTTAACACGAGACGAAGTGCCTCATTCTGTCGCAGTCGTTGTTGATTCGATGAAGCGAAACGAGAATGATAAAATCCATATCCAGGCTACGATTATTGTCGAAAGAGATAGCCAAAAAGGAATCATTATCGGCAAAGGCGGAAAAATGCTGAAGCAAGTAGGAACGAAAGCAAGAAAGGATATCGAAAATCTTTTAGGAGACAAAGTCTTTCTAGAACTTTGGGTCAAAGTTCAAAAAGACTGGCGAGACAAAAAAGTCTATCTGCAAGACTTCGGCTACCGAAAAGACGAATACTGATATTCTGAGCTTCTTGTAAGTTAGGTATAGAAATAAACTGGATAAAAATCCGCGTGTTGAGAAAAGCTGCGGAAGATCGCAACATAAATGATCTGGATCGGCAGAATCTGCTTTTCCAGATTTATTTTTTAGGAGGGAGAATATGAGCCAGCTTGCAGAATCAAAAGGCTTGATTTTATCTAGCCGTAATTACAAAGAAAAAGATAAATTAGTCAAAATCTTTACAGAATCTTCTGGCAAAATGATGTTTTATATCAAAGGGATCCATCGGCAAAATCAGCCCTTAGCTCCGGCTTTGCTCCCTTTTACTGAAGCAGTTTATATCGGGAATTTTCGAAGTGAAGGTCTGTCATTTTTAAGCAGTGTCAAAGATGTCCATGCGTTTCGACACATCCAAGAAGACATCTTTTTGAGCGGCTATGGCACATATTTATTGAATCTAGTAGATGCGGCAATCGAAGATCATCAGTACGACCCGCATTTGTTCCAGTTTACGCAACAAGCACTGCAACGGATGGACCAAGGAGATGATGCAGAAATCATCACGAATATTTTTGAAGTCCAAATACTGCAACGCTTCGGAATTGCACCAATCTGGACACACTGCGTCGTATGTGGGGAAACAAAAGGAAAATTTGACTATTCTTCCAAATATGGTGGTGTGATATGCGAAAGACACTGGTCGATGGATGATCACCGTTATCATGCAGATCCTCGAGCTGTTTATTTCGTTCGGATGTTTTCAGCTATTTCTTATGATAAAATCAGTGGAATCCATCTGAAAGAAGAAACCAAACAAGCAATCCCTGAACTCATCGACCAGCTGTATGATGAATATGTCGGTATCCATTTGAAAAGCAAAAAGTTCATTGATCAAATGAAGTCTTGGGCACACGTATTAAAGACGCCAGAGAAAGACATGTCTGAAAAAGATCTACCTAAAAAAGAAGAATAGTAAATGAAACATACAACAAAAAATCAAAACCATTTGACAAACACAGGGAGTTCCGTCTATTATTAACCGTAGATCAAATAGATCGTTCACTGAGAGGATCTATTATAGAAACAAGAAAACTGCAAAATGAATACGTACATTGACCAAGATCAGTAAAAAACACGTGGTTTAGCGAGTTCGGGAGAGTGGGAGCCGGACCCAAACGATTTTTGAAGAGGCACTTGCGAGTACGATAAATGAAGCTGCCGAATCTTTATTCGGAAGTAGGGTGGAACCGCGAATTATTCGTCCCTATGTCTGTAATCAGACATAGGGATTTTTTGTCGTTTTCTTTCCTGTATTCTTATTTGACAGCAACTCTTTAAAATTGAAAGGGGCAAAACAGATGAGTAAAAAATTGACCGTCCAAGATATGATTTTAACATTACAAAAATTTTGGTCATCAAACGGCTGCATGCTGATGCAAGCGTATGACACAGAAAAAGGAGCAGGTACGATGAGCCCATATACCTTTTTACGGGCAATCGGACCAGAACCATGGAATGCTGCTTACGTAGAGCCATCTCGCCGACCAGCTGATGGACGTTATGGCGAAAACCCAAACCGTTTGTATCAGCATCATCAATTCCAAGTCGTGATGAAACCTTCACCTGAGAATATCCAAGAACTTTATTTAGAAAGCTTGCGACTTTTAGGAATCGATCCATTAGAACATGACATCCGTTTTGTTGAAGACAACTGGGAGAACCCATCCATGGGCTGTGCCGGTGTGGGTTGGGAAGTATGGCTTGACGGAATGGAAATCACACAATTCACGTACTTCCAACAAGTTGGTGGACTGCCTTGTAAACCAGTAACTTCTGAGATCACTTATGGACTAGAACGTCTTGCTTCTTATATCCAAGAAGTTGAAAGTGTCTATGATTTAGAATGGGCTGATGGCGTGAAATATGGCGAGATCTTCAAACAACCAGAATATGAACATTCCAAATATTCTTTTGAAGTAAGTGACCAAGACTTGTTACTAAGCAACTTTGATCGTTTTGAAAAAGAAGCTAAACGCTGTATCGATGAAAATCTTGTTCATCCAGCGTATGATTATATCTTGAAATGCAGCCATACATTCAATTTATTAGATGCTCGCGGTGCAGTATCCGTAACAGAGCGTGCCGGTTATCTTTCTCGCATCCGCAACATGGCTCGTGCTGTAGCCAAAATCTTTGTGGCAGAACGCGAAAAATTAGGATTCCCTTTGTTGAATAAAAACACAGCAAATCCAGAAACCGTGAAGGAGGCTGAATAAGATGGCAAAAGACTTATTACTTGAAATCGGGCTGGAAGAAATGCCTGCCCATGTTGTCACACCAAGCATGAAACAATTAGAAGAAAAAACAGCAAAATTTTTAGATGAAAACCAATTGACTTATGGTACGATCGAAACATTTTCCACACCGCGCCGTTTAGCAATCAAAGTAACAAACATTCCAGAACGTCAAGCGGACAGTGAAGAAGAAGTCAAAGGACCAGCCAAAAAAATTGCTTTGGATGCAGATGGAAACTGGACGAAAGCTGCGGAAGGATTTGTCCGCGGACAAGGTCTGACGACAGATGCTATTACTTTTAGAGAATTAAAAGGTGTAGAATATGTCTATGTAACGAAATACACTCATGGTAAGGAAGCAAAAGAAGTATTGACAGGTTTAGCAGATGTCATTAAAAGCCTGACTTTCCCTGTAACGATGCATTGGGCAGAATACGATTTTGAATATATCCGCCCTATTCACTGGATCGTGGCATTGTTAGATGACGAAGTAATCCCGTTTGAGATCTTAGATGTCAAAACAGGCAGAGCCTCTCGAGGTCATCGTTTCTTAGGCGAAGATGTGACATTTGCGCATGCAAAAGAATATGAAGAAAAATTGAATGAACAATTCGTTATTGCTTCACCGCAAAAAAGACAAGAAATGATCGTTACACAAGCCAATGAATTAGCCGAAAAAAATCATTGGGTTATTGATCTAGACGAAGATTTACTAGAAGAAGTCAACAATTTAGTCGAATATCCAACTGTCTTTTCTGGCGACTTCGAAGAAAAATATCTTTCTGTTCCTGAAGAAGTACTAGTCACTTCTATGAAAGAACATCAACGTTATTTCGAAGTACGGAACGATCAAGGTATGCTGCTTCCTCATTTTATTTCTGCTCGTAATGGCGATCGGGTAAAATTGGAAAATGTGGTTCGAGGCAATCAAAAAGTATTGACGGCTCGTTTAGAAGATGCGGAATTCTTTTATAATGAAGACAAGAAAGCTTCAATCGACCAATACGTTGAAAAACTAAAAACTGTTACTTTCCATGAAAAAATCGGTAGTATCTATGAGAAAATGCAGCGGGTACAAGTCATTGCCCATATCATTGGCGAACAAGTAGGACTATCTGAGGAAGAATTGATGGATCTGCAACGAGCTGCTGAAATCTATAAATTTGATCTAGTAACCAACATGGTAGGGGAATTTCCTGAACTACAAGGGATTATGGGCGAAAAATATGCTCTGCTGAAAGGCGAGAAACCTGCTGTAGCGACAGCGATTCGTGAGCATTACATGCCTATATCCAGTGAAGGAGAGCTACCTCAGTCTACAGTAGGTTCTGTTTTAGCGATTGCAGATAAATTAGATAGCATCTTTTCTTTCTTTGCAGTTGGGATGATTCCAAGCGGGTCAAACGATCCGTATGCCTTACGTCGCCAAGCATACGGTGTCGTTCGGATCATCGAGTCGAAAAAATGGGCCTTTCCTTTGTCTGTTCTGCAAGAAACGATTAGTGATGTTATCAGTAAAGATACGGATCGTTTCGGCATTGGTCTATCAGAAGGGCAACAACAAGTGATCGACTTTATCAAAGGGCGTCTACGCCAATTATTGACCACGAAGAACATCCGTCATGATGTCATTGATGCTGTTTTGAATGCGGAACAAAAAGATCTGACAAAAGTATTTGCAGCAGCACAACTGTTCAAACAACATCTTGCAGATGAAGACTTCAAACCGTCAATGGAAGCTTTGACACGTGTCGTGAATTTAGCGAAAAAAGCTCAACTTGAAAAACAATCAGAAGTAGACCCTAAGCTGTTCGAAAACGACGCAGAGAAAGAATTACACAAAGCAGTAGAAGCAATGAAAGCAAGTTTTGCTGACCAAACGATCCACGAAAACTACGACCAGCTTGTCGCTCTTCGTCCACTGATCGAAAATTATTTTGATCAAACGATGGTCATGGCTGATGAACCAGCAGTACGTAAGAACCGACTAACACAACTTAGTCAAATAGCTGCCATGGCTTTGTCATTAGCAAGTTTGGATCAAATCATCACAAAATAATCTTTTGTTTGAAAAACAGAGAGCATGCACGAAACGTGCTGTGTCTCTGTTTTTTTGTTATAAATATAAATAGCTGTTATTAATTATATTTTAATAATTTTTGTTATTTTATTCTTTGTTCAAATTTTCAAAATGCTCATGAAAAGAGAGGAAATAAAAATAAAAACGATTAATCATAATCTTGTTACTGTTTTATTTACTTTTAAATTAGGAATTTCCCTAGTCAAGAAAACTGTTTGTGGTATGATTATATAGGGAAAACCTGTTTATAAATATTTCTATGAATATATTAGTTTAAT
Source organism: Enterococcus sp. HMSC072F02 (assembly GCF_001837725.1). Taxonomy (NCBI): domain Bacteria; kingdom Bacillati; phylum Bacillota; class Bacilli; order Lactobacillales; family Enterococcaceae; genus Enterococcus; species Enterococcus sp. HMSC072F02. Next base: position 43,912 of record NZ_KV833976.1, on the reverse strand, counting down.
TATGCTTTTAAAATAAAAAGCGGTCATTCTGATGTGAATGAATCACATCTTTATTTATCTATCATCAATATTTAGGAGTGAATCTATGGAAAAGCCGTTCGTCAAGTTATTGGCTACTGTGGCGGTAGGCACAGGCGCTATTGTGATTTGCTTGTTTGGATACCATTTCAATAATCAGCGGCAACATCATCAACGGATCAATTACGCAGAATCTGCCATCACCAATCAAAAAGACACCGTGACCTCTTTATCAAAAGAAGTAGATAAGCTGTACAGTACAAAAGAAAAAATTTTCCTAAATCCTGAAATAACAGAAGAAACAGTTTCAAATTTGTCACATAAACTATCTTCTATCAAACTTTCGGCAGATGATTATGACATCAAGGAATCAGAATTACCTAAAGAAGCTGCTGCGATCCAAGAAGAAAAGAAAGCAGTCTTAACACAGTCAGAGGATGCAGAATCAAAACTGAAGATCCAGACGGCTGTCAATAAATTATTTACTAAAAACGTATCAAACTGGCAGCAAGCTGTGGATGATGTCATCATCAAAGAAAAGTTGGCAAGTGCAGATGTCGCCCATGTACGTGAAAATATGAGCTTTTTTAAGGATAGTGCTTGGAAAACAGTCGTTATGCAATATCTAGGATTCGCTGATACCCAAATTGCACAAGTCACGCAACTAGATCAGCTATTCGATACGATGCTGAAAGATGGTCAAGTAACAGCTACTGCTACTTACGATCAATATTTGACCGCACTCAGTCTCATCGAACAGATCCGGAATGAAAAAATAAGAGCCGCATACGCGTCAAAAGCAGAAACAGTCGCTCAGCAAATGGGCTATAGCAATACGAGCTATTAATAGTAAAAGCGAGGATTCAAGCAAAGCTAGCAAACGGAGGAAACTATGGCAAAACGAAGAAGAAAATCAAGAGGGAAAAAGATATTTCTAATTATTTTAGCAATTCTTGTCGTATTAGTATTAGCAATCGTAGGAGTAGGAGCAAAATTATATCTAGATCTCTCACATTCTATTGAAAAAACTTACGAATCAGTGGAACGAACCCAAGGAGAACGAACAAAACCAGTTGATCTGGACAAACAAGAATCCTTCTCTGTCCTATTGATGGGGATCGATACGGGAGATTTAGGACGGGTCGATCAAGGACGATCAGATACGATGATGGTTGCCACAGTCAGTCCTGAAGATAAACAGACAACGATTGTCAGCATTCCTCGGGATACGTATGTCGACATCGTTGGACATGATACAAAAGACAAGATCAACCACGCTTACGCATTCGGTGGAGCTGCTATGGCAATGGATACCGTACAAAAATATGTGGACATCCCAATCGACCACTATGTTTCAATCAATATGAAAGGTCTAAAAGAACTCGTTGATGCAGTTGGTGGTATCGAAGTCAATAATGACCTCACCTTCTCACAAGATGGCTATGATTTTACGATCGGTAAAATCACATTGAACGGGGATCAGGCATTGTCTTATTCTCGTATGCGTTATGAAGATCCAAACGGTGACTACGGCAGACAAGAACGTCAAAGAAAGATCGTAGAAGGTGTAGTGAAAAAAGTATTGAGTCTGAACGGTGTAAGCAACTATCAATCTGTTTTGAATGCTCTAGAGTCGAATATGAAAACAGACATGAGCTTTGATGAAATGAAAAAGATTGCTTTAGATTATCGGGATGCATTTGGTACGATCAAGCAAGATCAGCTGCAAGGAGAGGGCTTCATGCAAGACAATATCTCATACCAAAAAGTCAGCGATCAAGAACTTGACCGTGTGAAAAAAGAATTAAAAGATCAAATGAATCTAGAGAATAAATAGGAAAGTGGAGAAAAAATGGAAGAGACAATCAGCTTGAAAGAAATTTTTGAAACATTACGCAAACACGTGATAACAATCCTCATCTCAATGTTTGCTGGCTTGGCCATCTCAGGCATCGTGACGTTTTTCATCTTGACGCCAAAATACAGCTCACAAGCCCAATTGATTGTGACACTGCCGCAATCAGATACTGCAAATGTCAATGATGTCAATACGAACCTGCAAATGATCAATACGTATAAGGATATGATTGTCAGTGATCTAGTACTAAATGAAGTCAAAGATCGTTTAGAAACAGAAGACAATGTGAAAATGACTGCTGGACAAATTAAAGATGCTATCTCCGTCAATCAGTCACAAAATTCACAAATGTTCTCGATCCAAGCAACAAGCACGAATGCAGTGACGGCTCAACAGATTGCTAATACAACGTCACAAGTATTCCAAGAGAACGCCAAAGATGTGATGAATGTCGATAAAATCTCGATCATCTCAGGTGCAGTTGCCAATACGACACCTGTTTCGCCAAATAATAAATTGAATCTAGTGATTGGCTTAGTGTTAGGAATGATGGTAGGCGTAGGTCTAGCTTTCTTATTTGAATTACTCGATCGGACAGTGAAAGATGAAAAATATGTGACGGATACATTAGGCTTCCCAATCTTAGGGACTGTACCAGAAATGTCAGCGAAAGAATTGAATGCTGGTATCCGTAAAAAAGGACCAGCTCCGACACAACCAAAAGCTACAAACGATAAAACAGCGCCATCACGCAGAAGCCGCTCAAGAGTCTAGGAGGAAAGAAAAATGGCACGAACACAGAAACAAAAAGCAACCCAAACTCATGCAGTCAGTTTGGTCACACTCACAAATCCCTCTTCACCAATCGCTGAACAATATCGTACGATTCGGACGAATATCCAGTTTGCCTCCGCAGCTGGTCAGCAAATCAAAACGATTGTTGTGACTTCATCAGGACCTGGAGAAGGGAAATCGACCACTGCAGCAAACATTGCCGTTGTTTTTGCCAAATCTGGTCAACGGGTGCTGCTAGTCGATGCAGACTTACGTAAGCCCGTCATCTATAAAACGTTCAAGTTGAACAACGCAAGCGGATTAAGTAATGTCCTTAGTTCATCAGGAAGTGTAGCAGATGAGATCCAACGAACACCAGTCGACAATTTGTCGATTCTGCCAAGTGGACCTAAACCACCAAATCCATCAGAGTTACTAAGCTCGCCAAGAATGGATCAAATTTTAGCAGAAGCAAGACAACTATTTGATGTAGTGATCTTCGACATGCCGCCAGTCGTTGCCGTAACAGATGCACAGATCATGTCTTCAAAAACGGATGGCACCTTATTGGTCGTACGTGAAAATACGTCACGAAAAGAATCATTGACTAAAGCAAAAGAACTGTTAGATATGGTACAAGCGCGAGTCCTTGGTGTTGTATACAATGGGGCAGAACACAGCAAAGATGCCGGCTATTACTACGGGAATTAAGAAATAAAAAGAGAGGAGACAAGAGAAATGATCGATCTACATTGCCATATCCTGCCAGGAATCGATGACGGAGCAGAAAACTTAGATGCCAGTATCGCCATGGCTGAAAAAGCGATTCAACAAGGGATCACACATATTTTATGCACACCCCATCACAATAATGGAAAATACAGCAATGAAAAATCACAAGTCATTTCTCTAGTCGCTTCGTTACAAGCAGAATTAGAGAAAAGACAATTGCCTTTGACGTTATTGGAAGGACAAGAAGTACGTATTACCGGAACACTGATTGAAGACATCCACCGAGATGAAATTTTATTTACAGATTTAGATGATACATATCTTCTAATCGAATTTCCGACACTGGAAGTGCCATTATATGCAGAACGGCTCTTTTTTGAGTTGTTACAACTAGGAAAGACACCAGTGATCGTCCATCCAGAACGCAACGCGCATTTTCGTAAAGACCCGAATCATTTGCTGCCATTCCTAGATATGGGATGCTTGGCCCAACTCACCGCACCAAGTTATGTCGGTGTATTTGGCAAAGAAATCCAGAAAACAGCCAAAACGATGGTCAAACATAACCTCGTGCAAATGGCTGCTTCCGATGCCCATGGTGTCTCTAAACGTACCTTTTACTTAAAAGAATGTTATGAGCAAATCGCCAAGGACTTTGGTAAGGAAAAAGTAGTACAGATGAAACAAGTCGCAAAGGACCTGATCAACGGGGATGAGATCAGTTATCCAGTCTATGAAGAGGTAAAAAAGAAGAAGTTTGGTTTATTTTAGGGGGAGTTAAAAAGTGTTTATATTAACAAGAAGAAGAAAAATTGCCACATTGGTTGTTGTGGACAGCTTGTTATTAATCGCTGCAAATATTGCAGCAGCTAAATTCATGAAGCCGTTTGTATCTATATCAATGGACCTTATTTTAATCTCTATCGGTTTGTCGATTGGTTTTTATTTATTTTATGGTAGTTTATTCAAAGTTTTCACTCGGATCAATCGCTATACAAATTTAAGAGAGATCATTGCAATTTTTAGTTCACTATCTGCAAGTGCTGCCTCAAGTATCCTCATACTGCTGTTCATTAATCGGCGATACAGTTTACGGTTAGTTATCTTTGCTTATCTGCTTTCGCTCTTATTGATCATCGGTAGCCGATTGATCTGGCGTATCTACATCGAAACAAAAAATATGAGATATGTATCAGCAGATTCTGCTAAAAATACCTTGATCGTTGGTGCTGGCGAAGGCGGGCGTATTTTATACAACAGCTTTCTTGGATCCAAAACAGCTCAAGATATCCACGTTGTCGGGTTTGTAGATGATGATCCGAATAAAAGAAATACGTATCTTTCAGGAAAAAAAGTATTAGGTGCATTAAAAGATATTCCGGAATTGATTGAAAAATATGACATTCAAATGGTAACGATCGCTATCCCTTCCTTATCAAGAAAAAAATTACGAAGAATCTTCGAGTTAGTCGAATCCGCTCATGTGAAAGTCAATACGATGCCTTCTATAGAAGAACTTGCTTCAGGGAAAATTAGCGTATCAAAATTAAAAACAATTGACGTAGTGGATTTACTGGGAAGAGATGAGGTAGAGTTGGATATTGAATCCATCAAAGATCAGATCACAGACAAAGTCATTCTTGTCACCGGCGCAGGAGGATCGATCGGTTCAGAAATCTGTCGGCAAATCATTCAATTCAATCCTGCAAAGCTATTGCTTTTAGGACATGGGGAGAACTCGATCTACTTGATTGACCGTGAGTTACGCACACATCATCAAAATTGTCCTACAGAAATTGTACCGATCATCGCAGATATCCAAGATCGCGAGAAAATCAATGAAATCATGGAACAATATCATCCAGATATCGTCTACCATGCAGCTGCTCATAAACATGTACCACTGATGGAATATAATCCAAAAGAAGCAGTCAAAAACAATATTTTCGGTACAAAAAATGTAGCAGAAGCAGCCAAAGCAGCAAAAGTGAAAAACTTCGTCATGGTATCGACAGATAAAGCTAACAATCCTCCAAATGTCATGGGTTCAACAAAACGAATCGCTGAAATGATTGTGACTGGATTGAATGAAGAAGGCTGTACGAAATTCTCAGCTGTCAGATTTGGGAATGTCCTTGGTTCTCGCGGTAGTGTGATTCCAGTATTCAGAGAACAAATTGCTCAAGGTGGTCCAATCACTGTAACATCACTGTAACAGACTTTCGTATGACCCGATACTTCATGACGATTCCTGAAGCGAGTCGTTTAGTTATTCAATCTGGCGCATTAGCAAAAGGTGGCGAAATTTTTATTCTAGATATGAGTGAACCAGTGAAGATTGTAGACCTAGCGAAAAACATGATCCGATTGAGCGGGTATAGCGAAGACGAAATCGAAATCATTGAAACAGGTATCCGTCCAGGGGAAAAACTATATGAAGAACTATTGTTGGATAAGGAAAGAAATGATGAAGCAGTTTATGAGAAAATCTTTGTGGGAAACATCAAAGGCTACTCAATACAAAAAGTGATGGATTTTGTTAAGAGCCTGCCGCAAGACGATGAACAATTGGCTAAAGACATTGTCACTTTTGCAAATGCTTCGAATAAATAGGGGGAGTAAAGTGAAAGCAATTATTGTAGGAGCAGGTGGATTTGGCAAAGAGATTGCTTTTCTATTACAAAGTGTCTCTAGATATGAATTGGCTGGTTTTGTCGATGATTCGTTAAAAATGCAAAATCAAGAATTATTGGAAAAACCTATATTAGGAACAATAGACTCGTTAATAGAATTAGATGAAGAAACTGCTATTTTTCTGGGAATTGCTTCGCCAGATATCAAAGAAAAAATATATCAAAAGATAAATAAAAATAATAAATTGATTTTCCCTAATTTAGTTGCACCAAGTGCACTAGTGGGCATAAATGTTCAGTTAGGAATTGGCAATATTTTGATGCCCTATACGACTTACACTGCTGACGTAGTTTTAGGAAATTTCAATATGATCAATATCGGCTCTACTATCGGACATGATACTCAAATCGGTAATTATAATTCAATTTTTCCAAGTGTAAATATTTCGGGACATGTTATATTAGGAGATAAAAATGAAATTGGAGTAGGTACTAAAATAATACAAAATCTAAGAATTGGAAATACGAACATCATAGGTGCAGGAAGTGTAGTAATAAAAAATATTAATAATAATACTAAAAATGTTGGCGTACCTACCAAAGTAATAGAAAGATGGGATTAAGTTGGAAAATAAACGAATATTATTAGCATCTCCTCATATGAGTGAGAAAGGATATGAACAAGAGTATGTAAAAGAAGCATTTGATACAAATTGGGTGGCTCCTTTAGGTGCGAATGTGAATGGATTTGAGAAAGAATTAGCAGAATACGTGGGAGCTAGTCATGCTGCCGCATTATCTTCTGGAACAGCAGCTATACATTTAGCTTTGAAAGCGGCTGGGGTCGGTAAAGATGACATAGTGATTTGTCAGTCCTTGACGTTCTCAGCTACTGCTAATCCAATTCTCTATCAAGGAGCTATACCTGTATTTGTTGATAGTGATTACGAAACTTGGAATATGAAACCTGAACATTTGCGAACAGCACTAGAAAAATATCCTAACACAAAGGCTGTATTAGTAGTACATTTGTACGGTTTATCAGCTAATTTAGACGAAATTACTAAAATATGCAAAGAATACGATGTTACTCTAATTGAAGATGCTGCAGAATCATTAGGAACAACATATAAAGGAAAATATACTGGTACATTTGGCGACTATGGAATTTATTCTTTTAATGGAAATAAGATAATCACAACTTCAGGTGGCGGAATGCTTGTATCCAATGACAAAGAAAAGGTGGAAAAAGTGAGATTTTGGGCTACGCAATCTCGTGAGAAGGCACGCCATTATCAACACAATGAAATTGGCTATAATTATCGAATGAGCAATATCGTTGCAGGTATCGGTCGAGGACAATTGAAAGTTTTAAATGAAAGAATTGAGAAAAAACGATATATTCATAGTTTTTATAAAGAAGAATTGTCTAAATTGTCAAATATACAATTCATGCCAGAAAATAATTGGAATGAACCGAATTATTGGTTAAGTGTCATAATAATAAAGGGAATAAATGCGAATCATCTTATTGATGAATTAGACAAAAATAATATAGAAGCCCGCCCAGTATGGAAACCTATGCATTTACAACCTGTTTTCAAAAATTATGATTATATTGGCGATGATGTAGCAGAAACTTTATTTGACTTAGGAGTATGTTTACCATCAGATACAAAGATGACAGATGAAGATTTAAAATATGTAGTATCTACGATTAAAAGAGTGATCAATGATGCGTAAAAAAACTTTCTATCAGCTTTTTGGGAAAAGAATTTTAGATATCCTATTGTCAGGCATTGCTCTCATCGTTTTATCGCCGATAATCTTAATTGTAGGTTTTTTAGTAAGAATTAAACTTGGTTCTCCAATTATCTTCAAACAAGAACGACCAGGAAAAAGTGAAAAAATTTTTTCCATGTATAAATTTCGTACAATGACTGACGAAAGAGACCACAATGGAGAATATTTACCTGATGAAATTCGACTAACTAAATTTGGGAAAATACTTAGAGCAACAAGTCTAGATGAGCTACCAGAACTTTGGAATATTTTGAAGGGTGATATGTCGATCGTAGGACCTCGTCCATTATTAGTGGAATATTTGCCACTATATAGTGAGAGGCAACGGAAAAGACACAACGTAAGACCAGGATTAACTGGACTAGCTCAGGTCAATGGAAGAAATGCGATTAGTTGGGAAGCGAAGTTTGAATACGATTATTTATATATAGAAGATTATTCTTTTACAAAAGACATCAACATAATTTGGCATACTATAAAAAAGGTGTTGAAGCACGATGGAATAACATCTAATTCCAGTGTAACAAATGAAAAGTTTACTGGTAATGAAGAATAAAGTGAGGGAACTATGAGAGTTTTATTTTATCTATTTTTAATATTAATTATTTATACAATGGTGGGCTATCCTATATTACTTGAGCTCTTGAATAAATTTATTCATAAAAAGCAAATCAAATTTGATAAGAGTTACCGTCCAAGTGTGTCTGTAATAGTTCCAGCACATAACGAAGATTCTATTATTGAAAAAAAAATATTGAATTTAATGAGTTTAGACTATGAGAAGGATAAATTAGAAATTATTATCGCTTCTGATAATAGCACAGATGAAACGAATGAAATAGTCAAACGATATGTAGCTGAATTCCCGAAAATAGTTAAACTACATGTTGTTAAAGAACGAAAAGGAAAAACAAATGCACAGGACGAAGCAGTAGAAGTAGCCTGTGGTGAGATCATAGTTTTTACCGATGCTAATTCTATGTTAGAAAAAAAATCAGTAAAAGAACTTGTTTTATCATTATCAAACTTAGAAATAGGTTATGTAGCAGGAAAATTAGTTTATACTAATAACAAAATAAATTCAACAAGTGAGTCAGAGTCCACCTATTGGGATCTTGATCTTAGAATGCGTAAAATAGAATCAGATTTAGCTTCTATAACAGCTGGTAATGGGAGTATATATGCTGTTAGAAAAAATGATTATATAAAAATTAATCCAATTTATAGTCATGACAGTATATATCCACCAAAATTTGTTAATTTAGGGAAAAAAGCTATTTACAATGAAAAAGCAATAGCATTTGAAAAAGCAGGAGAAACGGATAATGATGAATTTAAGAGAAAAATTCGAATGTCTCGTAAAATAATAATGATTAATTTTGTTGATTTTAGTAAATATAATTTTTTTAAGCATGGGTTATTTACTCTTTTTTATTTCTCACATAGAACACTTAGAAATAATCTATATCTAATGCATATAATTGTCTTTATAACAAACTTGATTTTAGCGTTTACCGATTCTAACTCAATATATGTCTTTTTGTTTATTGTACAGTTAATGATATATCTACTAGCATTAGTTGCTCGAAATTTAAATAATAAATATTTAAAATTTATTTCTTACTATGTAATGACAATATTAGCTCAACTAATTGGTGCTTACAGAGAGAGTACAGGAAAATCTAAACCATTTTGGGAAAAAGCAGAAAGTACGAGGTAATAACGTGAATGAATATAAAATGAGTAAAGTTAACACGAATAAATCAATGTTTAATTCAAAAATATGGTGTTTAATTATTTATATTCAGTATATGACGCTACCTCTAAAGCAAGTGAGTAGCCGCTTTGTTATTTTAGATTTTTTAGTTGTAGGAGCAGGGATTATTCTCTCACTACTAGTAAATGGAGTTTCAAAGAAATTTTTAAAATACTTATTGATAATCTTGATTGTTTATCTAATTGATTTTTTATTATTTAGAAATACTACTTCAATTTCATTTTTCTTAATTCCTATGATAAAGAGTAGTTTGCTCATGTTGTACTGTACATTATCTCTAGATAAACTTGATGATTTTGAAAGTGTATATTATAAGTACAGCTTAATGACGTTATGCTCAGTTTTAGTTTATCTTGCTATTTATATAACTACTGGAATTTCTGCGACTTCACATATGGGAATTGGTAACGTACTAACTTTTATATTTATAGCAATTTTGATAAATCAATATCGCTTCAATAAAAGACTAGATTTTGTTCTTTTGTTAGTTATAATTGCTCTAACTTTATTCTTTGCTAATAGGATGGCGATAATATCAGAATTATCTTGTTTTTTATTTGTAGTAAATTATAAAAAAAGTTTGAACTTAATTGTCAAGAGAGTATTTATCCTCATTGTGGCTGTTCCTTGCTTTGCCCTACTTATTACTAATCTCGATAAATTTTTTATGTTGATTTCTCCTCTAATAGATACAAATGGAGAAATGTACTATAGCTTAATGAAATTTCAAAGGATGTTTACTAATAGTGATGGGATATTCGCAGGATTGATACAATCATCATCAGGGAGAAATTTATTATATGACCAAGCTTTATTGCTTTTTAAGGAAAGTTCTTTTTTTCCAAGAGGGATAGCAGGATTTTATTATCAAGATGTATCGGGATATATTTTTAGATATCCCCACAATATATTTCTAGAGATGTTAACTACTTTTGGTTTTTTGGCACCACTTGTATTCGTAATGTTTATTGCATATAGCAGTATTAGAATATCAAAAATGAAAAACCAGCAAAAAATTTTAACTATAGTTTTCTTTATTTTCTCCATTACAAAATTACTTGCTAGTTCCTCGTTTTGGTTAGCTCCATCCTTTGGAATTTTAATTGGTCTCCTAGGATCAAATTTGAGAGAAAGTGATAAAGTATGAAAAAAAAATTCTTTATAGATTTGGTTGCGAACACAGCCTCGCATCTAGTATTACTATTTTTTGTACAATTGATTTTATTTCCAATTCTTAATTCTAGTATTGGTACCACAAATTTTGGATTATTGACAGCTATTTATGGTATCAGTATAGTTTTTATTTCTACATTTGGAGACTCATTAACTGATATGAGAATTATTCTCCAAGAATCAAAATCGAGCAAACTATTTGGTAATTTTTATCTCAATATTGGTTTATCAATTATTGGTAGTTTTGTAGTTAGCTTAATGTTCATAACTCAATTAGGTGTTGCTAATGTTGTGCTTTTTTCATTATCAGTTGGTTTAGGAGTTGTGAGGAGATTTTATAGTGCTCATTTCCGTGTGCTTTTAAGGTTTTATAAATTGTTAGTTTTAAATTTGATTATTTTAGTTGGATATGGTGTAGGACTTTTCATTTTTTATTTTACAGAGAACTGGGGCATAGTCTTTTTTATGGGGGAATTATTTGGTTGTATTTTTTTAATTCAATCAACAATTGTTTTAAAAGAAAAATCATTGGATAATTCAATTAAGGGAGAATACAGCTCTCTTCAATTTACTTATTTTTTCAATAGTACAAGTAGTTACTTAGATAGGTTCCTAATAGTTCCAATTCTTGGAGCAAAACAAATGGCATACTATTATGCTGCAAGCTCTGTATCGAAAATTTTTTCTCTATTAGTTTCTCAAGTAAATACAGTATTATTATCGTATATTATGAAAGTGAATAGATCCATCACTAAAAAAAATATTATATTTCTTTTTGTTCTTTCATGTATTGGTGTTCTCTGTTTATTTCCAATCTTATTAATTTTTACAAATATTGCTGTTCGATTTTTATATAGCTCATTGTATGATGAATCAAGTAAATTGATTATTTTTACAATTGGAGGAACATTAATAAGTTCACAATTAAATATTTTTAAATCACTATATCTAAAATATAATACAGCAAAAAAGATGTTGGTTATTCAAGTTGCAGGAACAATTTTCTATTTAATTATTGCATTGTTGTTAAGTTTTAAATTTGGAATTATGGGATTTGCTATGTCGGTCATTATAGCTAATTTATTTATGTTATTAGCGTATTTAATCTCAATGATAAAAAATATTAAATAGTACTTGTATAAAAAGGTGGATTTTATGAGGAAAATAGTTTTTGTATCGAAAGTTAGAGGCTTCTTGAAGCAATTAAATAGTATAAATTCAAATGAAATTAGTTTTGAATTTATTGATCAAGGGTATGAAATACCTTCTAAAAAGAAGCAAAGATTAAGTAAAATTTTGAGATCGAATCTTGTTAGTCATTTGGGATTAATTCAAGTGTTGAAATTTAATTTGCTTGATAATGATGAAAAAATAGTGGCTGCTAGTTTCAATCGCTTTATCAAAACCAATGTTCCCTATCTGGTCTATTTAGAAAATCCTACGGCTCTCTATCATTATACTTTGAATAGGAACAAGACCTTTCTTGGTAGAAAAAATTTTAAGGAGAATTTAAATGATAAGCACTTACAGACAATAATTTGTATGTCTAATGCTTGTAAAAATACCCTGGATACGTTATTTAATCCTAGTCAATATACTGGAACTGTTAGAACAATCTACCCTTTAGTTCGAAAAAATAAGTATATATCTGTAGAAAAAATAAGAGAAAAAGTGTTATCAAAAGAACTAAAATTGCTTTTTGTATGTCAAGGGGCAAGATTTATTTCTAAAGGTGGATTAGAATTAGTATATACTATGGAAAGGTTAGATAATTCAGATATTAAACTTACAATCATTAGTAACATTAATAATATTCCTCAATTTTTAAAAGAAAAGATAAAGAATAATGAAAATATAACCTTTTTAGAATTTGCTATGAGTTATGATGAAGTAGAAAAAACTTATTCAGAACATCATGTTTTAATTCACCCAACTAGTGATGAGAGTTTTGGATTGACTGTTTTAGAGTCAATAAAAGCAGGGTTACCTGTTATTTCAACAAAATTATATGCAATTCCTGAGCTAGTCGAGGATGGTGTGAATGGATATTTGACAGATCCAAAATGGTGGTTCTTTGATAAAAAAAACTTACCGAATCCATCTGTTTGGAATAATAGAAAAAAGACTCTTTTTTCGCTTGAAAATTCAATTGAAATGGAAAATTTTCTCATAGAAAAAATTCAGTTATACTTTAATAATAGAAGTTTGTTGTTTGAACATTCAAAGGCGTCCTTTATTAGGGGAAATAGTGAGCCGTTTAATGAAGAATTTATTGTAAAACAGTGGATTAGTGCCTATGATAGTATTGAAAAATAGATAAAATATTTTTAAAATATCATTTATCAGAAAGAGGTTTGTAAAATGAAAGTTTCAGTTTTCGGCTTAGGATATGTTGGTCTAGCCAACGCTTTATTACTTAGTCAGCACGAAAATGTTAAAGCATATGATATCGTTCAGGAAAAGATCGATATGCTAAGAAACAGACAATCACCTTTAGAGGATAAAGAAGTTCACGAGTTTCTCGAACGGGATGATTTAAATGTGAAATTTACTAAAGATTTCGAGGAAGCTGTACTTTTTGGTGATTACTTGATCATCGCTACACCGACAGATTACGACGAAAAGAAAAATTACTTTAATACTTCCACAGTTGAAGATGTTATTGAAAAAGCCCTGATCATTCGACCAGATGCAACCTTTATTATTAAGTCAACTATTCCTGTGGGATATACATTAGAATTAAAAGCAAAATTTAAAACAGAGAACATTATTTTCTCTCCAGAGTTTTTAAGAGAAGGGAAGGCATTGTATGATAACTTGCATCCTTCTCGAATTGTTGTAGGAGAGTGTTCTGATAGAGGGCAAGAAATAGCGGATATGTTTGAACGGAACGCTTTAGATAAAGATGTGCCAGTTCTTTTGACACATCCTACTGAAGCTGAAGCAATCAAATTGTTTTCAAACACTTATCTTGCTTTACGCGTAGCATATTTTAATGAGTTAGATACTTATGCCGAGTCTCGAGGATTGAACACAAAACAAATCATTGAGGGTGTAGGGTTAGATCCTCGAATTGGCTCTCACTACAATAATCCCTCATTTGGTTACGGAGGATATTGTTTACCTAAAGATACAAAGCAGCTAAGAGCAAACTATGAAAATGTTCCAAGCAATATCATCAGTGCAATTGTAGATGCAAATAGGACAAGAAAAGATTTTATTGCAGACCAAATTTTAGCGAAAAAACCTAAAACTGTAGGAATCTATCGGTTAACAATGAAGGCAAATTCTGACAACTTTCGGTATTCATCTATCCAAGGCGTAATGAAACGTATCAAAGCAAAAGGGATCGAAGTCGTAGTTTATGAACCAACACTAGATGAAGAAGCATTTTATCATTCACGAGTAATCAAAGATTTCGAAGAATTCAAGAATATGTCAGATGTGATTGTATCAAATCGTATGGAGCCAGCTTTAGCTGAAGTAAAAGAAAAAGTTTATACGAGAGACATATTTAGTAGGGACTGAGAAAGAAACCTCGCACCACTATCAATTGATAGTGGTGCGAGGTTTCTTTCTCCATTTGCTTCCCGCCTACTTCCGCTTCTGCTGCTTTCCTGCGTTGCGGCCTTTGTTGTTTGTACTGTTTTTGGGTTGCTTGATTTGTTTGGTTGCTTGTTTGCTGTCAGCTGGTTTAGCTGATTCTGTCACATCTTTTCTTGGAGTGACGACTTGTTTTGGTGGGTTTTGTTTCAACTCTTCTGCCACTTGTGCTTTCAAACGTGGTTTCATCATAACGTTTGTGATGAATGTTTGCAGACAGCTGAACACACCACCGACTACCCAGTAAAGTGTAACACCGGCTGGCGCACTGATCGACATGAAGACGATCATAGCAGGAGAGACGATCAGCATCGTACGCATCGTCTTTTTCTGTTCTTCAGGAATACCGATCGTTGAGATATATCCTTGAAGCAGATAAGCGACCCCTGCGATGGCCACAAGCACCATACTTGGTGAGCCTAAATCGATGCCGTAGAAAGATGATTCCCGGATCCCTTCTGTATAACGTGCCGTAAAGTACAAGGCAGAGAAAATCGGCATTTGGATCAATAGAGGCAGACAGCCGATTCCGCCGGTCATACTCAATCCGTTTTCGCGGTATACTTGCTGCATTTCTGCTTGTGCTGCCATTTGTTCTTCACGTGTTGTTGCAGCTTTCAATTTTTGTTGGGCTGCTTCAACTTGTGGTTTTAACGCTTGCATTTTTTCAGATTGGATCATTGTTTTTTTCGATTGACTAATACCTAGTGGCAAGATGATGATACGGACGATCACAGTCATTGCGATAACTGCCCAGCCATAAGACCAATTGAAATTCTCAACTAGATATGTAATCGCTTGGCCCATAGGATGGACGAGTACTCGATAAACGATTCCCGAAGTGTCAGGGTTTCCGTTTGAATCCATCCGCACACAGCCAGATAAAAAGAGCAGGATACTGACAAGTCCGGATCCCAATAACCAGTTTTTCCATTTATTCATAGAATACTTCCTCTTCTATAATTTTTACACAAACTTAACTATACTAAAAAAGCGCATGGAATTCAATCAACTTCATAGAAATTTCATATAAATATTCGTTCTTTTACGTAGCGAAAAATTTTGAAAAAAAGACAAAAAATCAAGAAAGAAATACTAGGAAAAAGTAGAATGATCCAAGTGTTTCTTTCTTACTTTAATAAACTAAAAACTTTTTTTCTGCCCGAAAAAGCGGAGTCAAATGAACTCACTGCAAGTGATAGATCAGCTTTTTCACTGCTGTCCTTAATTTTTGAGGCAAAGCGCCTCAAGAATAACCTTATCGACGGTGTTCAAAAGTCAGTTTCTCGGTATTAACAAAATATGAGAAGCTATTTTGAAAATGTTTCTCCTTAATACTCGAGGCAAAGCGCCTCAAAAACAACCTTATCGACGGTGTTCAAAAGCTTGCATCTACGGCATTAAGTCCAGCCTGTTGAAAAATATGGAGAGCTATTTTTCACAACCTGTCCTTAATGCTTGATGCAGACCAGCTTTTTCACAACCTTATCCCACCACATCAAATTTCTTTCGTTCCTCAATCATCGGGTCTTCTTGGACATCCACATACTGCACTCGTCCACTTGGGCTCGGTGATTTCTTGACTTCTTCAATAAATTTCTGGATGATGTCGTCATTGCCGATTGCTTCGATTGTGACTGAGCCGTCGTCTTCGTTTTTTACCGTTCCAGTCACGCCTAGTTGATCAGCGACCATCTTGGTCATGTAGCGAAATCCTACGCCTTGGACGCGTCCTTGGACGTTCATTTTAACTTTGCGCATGTTCGTCACCTTTCTTTCCTATTTTATAAATTAATGATACCGATTTTTTTAGGATGAAACAAGCTCAAGCACCTATTCCATGATATAATCATGGGGAGGTGAGGAATGTGAAAGAGATCCAATCAGCAAAAAATCCAAGAATCAAAGAATTAAAAAAACTACATAAAAAGAAATATCGGGAAGAAAAGGAAGAATATCTTTTGGAAGGGTTCCATCTGATCGAAGAAGCTGCGTCGTCTGATGCAGAAATAAAAGAACTTTTTGTGACACAGCGAGGCATGAAAGAATGGGGAGACTGGCTGGCCGCAAACAAAGAGATTTCTACTTTTCTAGTTTCGGATGAGGTCATGGATGCTGTATCGGATCTACCTACACCACAAGGAATCTTAGCAGTGATGGCGTTAACGGCTGAAGGCACGCCAGATTTTTCAGGAGGTTGGCTGTTATTAGATAATGTACAAGATCCTGGAAATGTAGGGACGATGATCCGTACGGCAGATGCATTTGATATGGCTGGTGTTTTATTAGGCAAAGGAACGGCAGATATTTATAGTACAAAGGTGCTGCGCAGCATGCAGGGAAGCAATTATCATTTGCCTGTGTTGCAAAAAGATTTGACAGAAGTGATTCCTTTAATGAAAGACAAAGGGTTTACAGTGTATGGCACAGAATTAAATGAAGAAGCACACGCATTAGACAAAGTAGAAAAATCAGATAACTTCGCAATAATCATGGGGAACGAAGGTCAGGGGGTAAGTCAGGAAATCTTGTCTTTGACTGATCAGAACGTATATATCCCGATGAAAGGAAATGCGGAATCGTTGAATGTTGGGGTTGCGGCAGGGATTGTTCTTTATCATTTTTCTTTATGATTAAGGAACTATTAAGCTTTGGC
Source organism: Enterococcus sp. HMSC072F02 (assembly GCF_001837725.1). Lineage (NCBI taxonomy): Bacteria > Bacillati > Bacillota > Bacilli > Lactobacillales > Enterococcaceae > Enterococcus > Enterococcus sp. HMSC072F02. The sequence goes on along the minus strand of NZ_KV833976.1, from coordinate 26,885 downwards.
TATTTTATCCAAGGCGACTAGAATAATCCGAACACTGGTGGTATACTTAGATCAATTTCAGAAGAAAATGAAATTCAAAAAGGTGGCAGATCGATAATTATGACAGAAAAATGGCGTGAAGACGAAGAATATATGTCTTATGTAGAAGATCTTTTAGAAACAGAAGCAGTGAAAAAATTAGCGAATTACACACAGCATGTTCATTCCACTCGTTTGGAGCATTCCATCAGTGTTTCTTACTATAGTTATCTGCTCGCAAAAAAATGGGGTGGCAATGCTAAAGCAACAGCGCGTGCTGGACTTTTGCATGATCTGTTCTACTATGATTGGCGTACGACGAAATTTGATGAAGGCACACATGCGTATATCCATCCAAGAATCGCTGTAAAGAATGCAGAAAAAATCACCGATTTGTCGGATCTTGAGCGAGATATCATTTTGAAGCACATGTGGGGCGCAACGATTGCACCGCCTAAGTACAAAGAAGGATATATCGTAACATTCGTAGACAAATACTGCGCAGTCAAAGAAGCCGCTCAGCCTATGTCAGCAAGTATGCGTAAGAGATGGCAACGTTACTTCGGAAAAGAATCCTCGATTTAACAGGTAAAACCAATAATAGACCATATTGAGGTTGTGACAGAAGTGGGTCAGCTTCAAGAAATAAGAAGGAATTTACGAAAATTGCTTCTCAAATTTTTGTGAAATTTCGGCTTATTTTTCGAAGAAGCTACTTCTGGAACACCGTTTGTTTGTAGAAAGGGACTTTGACACGACTTTTGTCACAGTCCTTTTTCTGTTTGCAGTTGACTATCTGCTCAAGATACGGTTTACTTTTATTTATCGAATGAATCATGTACATAGAAGAATGAACATTAAAGGGGGTGATGATAAGATGCAAAACGTATCTTATTTAAAAGAGTCCGGGATCTTCAGGTAACACATACTTTGCAGAAGATCACTTTTTTCTACAAAGTATGCACTTTGGTTAGAAGAAAGGACTTTAAAATCATGGAACAAACAATGAAACCATATCAATATTTTTTTATAAAAAGAGAAGTAGAGCAGTTATTAAATGCGTACTCATCTGTCAATGACTCAAAAACGGTACAAACGGTTCAGGCTCTAGCAGCTGAAAAGATTCGCGATGTATTAGGTTACGAACCACCAGAAATCGATACGTTTTTAACGACAGTTTTAGATGTAAAACTGACAAAAACGCAAGCAGAACGAGCATTGGAGGAGCTGAAGCAAATCGTCCAGCCGTTTATGCAGCCGAGCAAACCACAAATCGAGAAATTATTCCGAAAAGTGAAAAAACTCAAACAACCCGCTTGGAATGAAATCGACTTGCAAGCACATACGTACATCGGTTGGAATGATCCAGGGACGCAAAAAAAATTCATGGTTTATTACGAAGATGGAAAATTAAAAGGGATCAGCGGTACTTTATCACCAACGATTAATAAGGGAATCTGTGCGATCTGTCAGAAAACATCGAATGTCTCGCTCTTTCTTTCTACAACGAAAGCCGGTTCTGATGGCACGTATACGAAAAAGGGGAATTATATTTGTCATGATAGTGATCAATGTAATCAACAGTTAACGAAATTGGCTCCTTTCTATGAATTTGCTGAACGTGTAAAGAAAGAACGATAATTTTATTGTTTTTTACAGAAAAATATGCTATCTTTTAATGGAAGTGAATAGGTGAGGGTGTTCGCCTTTAAATGCTAACGTAAGATAGCTAATGACGCCTACTAAAGTCTGGGGCCAGCCCCTTTCTTTAGTAGGCGTTTTTTTATTTGAGGAGGAAGTTTTTATGGAAAAACAATTACCGAGTCCAGTGCGTATTTTGATGTACATGTTGAAGTGGCTGGTGGTCACAGCGATTCTCGGAGTATTCATGGGGAGCTTGTCTGCTTTTTTCTTAAATAGCCTGACGTTCGTGACAGATATCCGACTAGCACATCCTTGGCTACTTTATCTATTGCCAGTCAGCGGCGCGCTTTTTGCTTATCTTTATGCGTATCATGGCGGTCTTTCTAGTCGTGGGAATAACTTAGTGATCGATCAAGGGAATGGAGGAGAAGAGAAGATCCCTTTGCGGCTCATTCCATTGACCTTGTTTGGGACCATCACTACCCATTTATTTGGGGGATCTGTTGGTCGTGAAGGAACAGCAGTTCAAATGGGGGGAGCATTAGCTGATAATATAGCGCATTTATTCCGATTGGATAAAGCAGAACGGGAGATTTTGGTTATCAGTGGAATCAGTGCGGGTTTTAGTTCTGTATTTGGCACACCTTTAGCTGGAACATTATTTGGATTAGAAGTGTTGGCAATCGGTAAAGTCCGAACAGAAGCAATATTTCCTAGCTTCTTTGCTGCGCTTTTTGCAAATTTCATGACAGAAAGCTATGGTGTTTCTCATCTACATTACCAAATGGGTGTGATTCCTGAATGGAGTATGTTGCTGTTCTTCAAAGTTTTTGTTGCTGGGATTGCTTTTGGTTTGATTGGTTGGGTATTCAGCCGTTCGATCGTCTTTTTAAAAGCGCGGTATGCGCAATGGATTCCTCATCCTGTTTGGCGAAATACGATAGGTGGAGCAGTAGTTGTAGCCGCAGCGTTGATTTTGCAAACACAACGTTACCTTGGGTTGAGTCTTCCGTTACTGCAGGAATCATTTAATGGACAGGCACATGCTTATGATTTTATTGGGAAATTATTCTTCACGGTCTTGTCTTTAGGTGCGGGGTACCAAGGGGGAGAAGTGACACCACTATTTGAGATTGGTGCAACGCTTGGCGCAGTACTAGCGCCTTTGCTCCATGTTTCTGTTCCTTTTCTTGCTGGATTAGGTTTTATCGGGGTATTTTCTGGTGCGACAAATACACCGATTGCCTGTTTTGTGATGGGAATCGAATTATTTGGTTCACAAGCTGCTGTTTACTTCTTTATGATCTGCTTGATCAGCTTTATGTGTTCAGGAAACAGCGGTATTTATTCTGCACAGCAAGTAGCCGTCAAAAAAGGAATACTATTCTTGCCAATCGTCAAGAGAATAAAAGAAAAAACCAAGGTGTGACATATGTTTTGTCACACCTTGGTTTTTTAGAAAAGTAAAGTGATCAGTGATAAGAATGCGGAACCTGCGAAAAGCAATCCGCAAATGATCATATGTCTTTTTTTGTTCATCATCAAGATGGCGATGTATTCTCTTAAAAACGCGTTAGGCAAGTAATAGAAAGCTGTTTTTGCCCCAATGCCATTTGCCTTCAGTTTCGCTTGTCGTGCATAGAGACCAGCTCTGAAAATGTGGTAATTGTTGGAACTGAAGATCGCGCGATAGGGACCTTTCATTTGCTGATCCATGATTTCCTTTGAATAGCGCATATTCTCCAAAGTGGTTGTCGAATTGGTTTCGACAAGAATATCTCTTTCAGGAATTCCTTGTTCCATAGCATATTGTTTCATCGCAATTGCTTCTGGTACTTTTTCGTCTGCTCCCTGTCCACCCGACATTAATAGGATAGGCGGATTTAATGTCGCACGGCTTTGTGCCCCATAAAAAGCAATCGCCTTATTGATTCGCTTGGCAAGAAGAGGAGAAACTGTTTCTCCATTGATCAACCCGGCGCCTAACACAACGATGAAGTCTTGGTTGTATCGAGGGCGGTTGAACTGATACAAGAATGAGACAGTCAAAAAGTTGTAGAATACGATAAATAGATAGATTAAGATTAATGGGATGCAGAAAAACAAAGCATTTATCCATTGTGGTAAATATTTTAACAAGAAAAAGTCAAAAACAAGAAACAATGTAAGAAAAATGGCTAGTATCAAGGTTAAAAGATTAGCTAATGAATGCGATTCTCTACGTAAAACTGTGACACCGTTCCAAAAAAGAAAAACGATCAATCCATAAATGCCGAATAGAAAGACAAGCAGTAACGGGATCGTGATCAAGGCAATCAGTCCGCCAAGAAAAATATTTTGTGTTTCGTATAGCAAGACAAACAAGTAGATACCAAAACTAATGAGGAAAACATTGAATAAAAGACCATTCAACAGCCTTCGCTTTTCTGAAAAATAGGAAAAGGCAAAGATACTGAAAAACACTAAGGGAATCAAAAAATAAAAGGTCGAATAAAAAATTTCCAACACGACAAAATAAGTCAAGATTACCGCAAACGTCCATGTACTGCTGTAAAAGAACAAGGAAGGATCCTTTTTCTGTTTTCGCCAATAAACGATGGAGAATACCCCAATAAGATAGAGAACCAAAAAAATCAGATCTCTAGTTAGATTCATAAATTCAACTCCTTTTTCTTATACAGTATAACGAAAATAGATGAAAAAAGCTGTTATTTAAACTAGAAAAAGCAAAAAAACATCTTCCACATGGAAAGATGCTTTTTTCTTTTTGTTCAATTAAAACAAGTTACCGAAAAATTCTGCGACGCGTCGCCAGCCAATAACGAAAATATTTGCTTTTTCTACGGTTTTATCCGTGATGATTTCTGTGGATGGCGCGTTGTTGTCTTCTAGATAACCTAATTTATCTTCTGCCAAGGTGATCGTTGCGGTACCGATTTTTGTTCCTTTATCCATAGGTGCTTGGATCTCATTGTCAGTGACTTGTTTTTTGTCAAGAGTTGGTGTGATTGTTAATTTTCCAGTATCCATATCGTTCCGTACCCATACTTTTACAGGACTTTTAAGCACAACGGGCACTGTTGATTCTTTCCCGTCTTTTACATCAATGGTTTTTAGACTAGGGATACTTGCATTGGCTTTTCCAAGCTCTTTTTCTGACCAATTGTCGTAGCAATAATCCATTAAGCGAGCTGTTTCATTGAAACGGGCACTTGGGTTTTCCGCATGGCCGTCTGCATTCAATACGACAGTGATGATTCGTTGATCGTTTTTAGTGATCGTACCGACGAAACAGGCTCCTGCAAGTTCAGTCGTACCAGTTTTTAATCCGTCCACGCCTTCTTTATAATTCACGAATCCTGGGAGCATCCAGTTCCAGTTGACCATTTCTACTGGTGATTGCGTGTTTTCGCCAAACATTTGTGTCGTAGTGCTAGATACATCCAGTATTTCTGGAAAATCCAAGATCAAATGACGGGCAACGATAGCCACATCTTGAGCAGACATTTGATTTTCGTCGTTTTCTCCAGTACCTTCTGGTCGGTTTTCGCCAAGATAAGAGTTATTCAGTCCTGATGCATTAACGATCGTTGCATCTTTGATACCCCAATCTTTCAATTGTTCTTTCATTCGTTCAGTGAATTTTGCTTCGCTGCCAGAGATTTTTTCTGCCAAGGCAACCATTGAAGCGTTGGCTGACTGGATGATTGCAGAGTCGAATAATTCTTTAACGGTGTAGGTGTTTTCTTTATGCAAAGGAACATTTGATAAATCTGGGGTGACACTCAAATTTTCTGCATAATCTGAAATTGAAACTTTATCATCCCATGATAGTTTCCCTTCTTTTACTTGATCAAGGACGATGTAAAGACCGATGATTTTTGTGATTGAAGCGATCCCCATGGTTTTTTCTCCATCTTGATCATAAAGAATCTTACCGCTTTGCGCATCTACAGCAAAGGCTGCTTTTGCATTTACTTTGAAAGTATCTTCAGCTTGCACAGCAACAGATGGTAGAAAAGAAGCAAGGCAAAGAATGAGACTAGCCAATAATAGGACTAGACGTGTTTTTTTTATGGACATATCCGATCTCCTTGTATTTAATTTGTTTCGCTACAAATTAAAATTTTATCAGAGAGGGAAGAGAGTTTCAATGTTTCTGAAAAAAACTTTAGGATAAGAACGCGCGTTATGAAAAGGTTAGCGGTCATTTTTTCGTACTTTTATAGGAACAGGCTGTGTTTCCGCCTCTAATAAGCGGGAAGCGCTGAAAGCAAACAAGCTGATGATACTTAATAAACTAAAAATCATAATCAAATGCATAAGGTCCACCTCTTTTATTCTTTTTCTTAGTCTAACAGCCTTTCATGAAGAATAGTTGAAGACTATACCCAAATAATTGAGGAAATTATGAAGATAACTTAAAAAAATTGCAAAATACCCAACTAAAGAAACCGTTTTATTTTTTTAGATACGTTTTATTGTATGGAAAAATAGTGTTGTGGTAGACTTTAGATAGACACAAAGGAATGATTTTTTTAGGAGGGGTACGTTTATGGCAAAAAAGGATAAAGAACTACTGTCACAATTGACTTCAGAAGGCGCTAAAGGACCGTTCGTCACGATCATGCTGAATACGCATGTCGCACATCAAGATGTGGAAAAAGATCAAATCAAATTCAAAAATTTTGCAAAAGAAGCAAAGAAACGTTTTGAAAAAAAATATTCCGAGCATGACTGGTCCCCGTTCCAAGAAAAAATTGAACATTTGTTAGGAGATCCTTCGTTTTGGCGTAGTGCAACTACGAGTGTAGCGGTCATTATAACTGCTGATCAAACCTATATCCATCGTTTGAGTATCCCGGTAGACGATCAATATTATGTAAGTGATCTTCCTTATTTACTGGCCATTATCAAAAATGGACAGTTCAACTATTCCTATTATCTGTTGGGATTGAACCGCGACTCCATGAAATTGTATGAAGTCAGCAACAAACAAGTAAAAGAAGTGTCTCTACCAGAAGGGGCACCGGTCGATGTTGTTACTGCATTGGGATCTGAACTGACAGGTGGCGGTTTGAACTTCTCTTCTAATGGAGGGGGCGGTGCCCGAGATGGCGTTACTTTCCATGGCGTGAATCCAAAAGATGAAGAAGTAGAGATCGATTGGGTCAACTATTACCAAGCAGTTGATACGTACTTGAAGGATTCTTTCGAAAATCCTGAACAATGGCCGATTTATTTATTCGCTCTACCAGAAAATCAGACGATGTTCAAAAAAATCGCCAAAAATCCTTACTATTGTGCAGACGTTGCGATTTCTGCTTCTCCAGCACAACTATCCTTTAGAGATATCGAAGAAGGAGCGAAGAAGCTGTCAAGTGAACTAGCAGCCCAAGAATCAAAAGAGTACAATAAACTTTTAGATAAGAAATTCATCGATCAGTTAGTTGATATCGTTCCAGCTGCGAAAGAAGGAAAAGTATCCCATTTGTTTATCGCTACGTCAAACTTAGCTGATGGTTTCGGAGAAGATCCTGAAACAGAATATGATCGGCGTCAAGTGCTGAATGCTTTGGCAGACGATGTGATTATTAATGGTGGGAAAGTGTTTATTTTGGATCAAAAAGATGCACCAGATGAAAAGAGTCTGACAGCGATTCTTCGTTATTAAAGAGGTTGTGAAATCAGTGTTTTGACCTGAGTATTAGAGAGAAAAAGCTGTTCTGCATCAAGAATAAGAAGAGATTTACGAAAATTACTTCTCAAATTTTTGTGAAATTTCGGCTTATTTCCGAAGAAGTTACTTCTGGAACATCGTTTATCAAGAGGTCGTGACATCGTCACGACCTCTTTTTTGACGATTATGATACAAAAAACACCATTTATGAATGAAATGCAAATAACGGTCGTTCTTGAGATATGATTTTAATTGGGAAAAACTTATCGATAAGGAGGTCTTTATGAAAAAAAGACTGTTATGGTGTTTGCTGTCTCTATCCCTAAGTTTAACAAGTCAACCAGTTTTTGCAGAAGAAACACAGCGTTCTCTAAGCACAGGCGCACGTATGTACAAAAATATTTATGCGCAGACATCAGCGTTTGATTCTGCGTTCCCTGAAACAGAAGAACGGGCTTTGCAGCCAAGGTTTGGTTATTTTTGGTATTGTCCGTCATGTGATTACGAAAGTTGCTGGCATTTCTTCCATTCAACAGCTGCAGCTTTTGCTGTTACCCATGCTCAGAAATATGATGGGCATCATCCTGTCATTTATGAGGTATAGGTATGAACAAAAAAGAAAAATTAATCTCGTTGATCGTATTGGTTTGTCTTGTTCTTCTGATCACTGTCATAGGCTATCAGAAATACCATGAGAACATCAGAACTACTAAAGAGTCTTCCCCATCCTCAACCGTTGAAACAGAAACAATAAATAGTCAGATAGAATAATTTTTTAGTTTAAAGGGGTGCAATGGATCGAAAGAGGGGTATCTGAACAATAGAACGTTTGTCATTAAGAAAGTTCGGTTTTTCACTTGATGTAATCGCTGAGAAAACATTTTTTTATAAAAAAATATCGAAAAACTCTAGCGTTTTTGTAAACGGTATGATATACTGTAGAAGTAGTTTTTGTTCGGTAATCTGTGGTAGCTTGTTTCAAATAAACATCTTCCAGATATACACCATTCAAGTAATTGCAAAATATGTGTTGAAACACAAGGAGGATTTTTATTATGGAAACAGGTACAGTAAAATGGTTTAACTCAGAAAAAGGATTTGGATTCATCACTGCAGAAAACGGAAACGATGTATTCGTTCATTTCTCAGCTATCCAAGGCGACGGATTCAAAACTTTAGAAGAAGGCCAAACAGTAACTTTCGACGTTGAAGAAGGTCAACGCGGACCTCAAGCAACAAACGTTACTAAAGCTTAATTTACCTATACTAAAAATAAAAGTCCAGACATTTACGTGTCTGGGCTTTTTTGTCTTTTTTTCCTTAAAAAGCGATGAGAGTATTTTTCTGCACTTTGTAGTATAATTTCAAAAGAACATTAGAGGCAGGAGAAGAGGAAGATATTTTGAAACCAAGAACTTATGCAGTCGTTGATATCGAGACGACTGGGACGAATCCAAAAGAAGATCGGATCATCCAATTTGGCTGCGTCATGATTGAAGCTGGTCGGATCACTTCACGTTTTTCGATCGATATTCATCCAGGGCGGAAGATTTCAAAACAAATCCAGCATTTAACAGGGATCACGAATCAACGCGTCCAAAAAGCGCCTTATTTTGAAGATGTCGCCCAAACGATTTACAATCTTTTGGCAGACACCATATTTGTCGCGCATAATATTTATTTTGATTATAATTTTTTGAACCATGAACTCATGCGATGCGGACTTCCTAGTTTGAAGATACCGGGCATCGATACCGTAGAACTTGCACAAATTTTCTTGCCGACGGAACCAAGTTTTCGCTTAGCTGATTTGTCAGAAAGCCTTGGCTTTATTCATGAGAATCCTCATCAGGCGGATAGTGATGCCGAAGTGACAGGTCAGCTTCTTTTACTGATCGAAGAACGAATGAGGAAATTGCCGATCATCACATTAGAGCAGATTGCACGATTAAGTAGCCATACAGGAATGGATACGAGTCGTTTCATTTACCACGTGCTTGAAGAAATGAAAGAAAACCCGGAGCCCCTTGATCTCTCATTAGAAATCATCGATGGGCTAGCTTTGCAGAAAAAAGAAGTGGAACTATTCACATCCGTCCATTATGGCGAGCGGACATATCCAAGAAAAAAACAAGCAAAAGAAAAAATGTTTGGTAAAACACTGATGTATCGAAAAGAACAGAACAGGCTGATGAATGCTGTCTACGACCATTTCACAAAAGATGAATCAAAAGATTTGATGATCGAAGCAGCTACAGGAATGGGCAAAACGATTGGTTATCTGTTGCCTTTGAGTTATTTGGCTACACCTGAAAAACCAGCTGTCATCAGCACCGTTTCGCTTGTTTTGCAGCAGCAGATCATGGAAAAAGACATTCCATTACTGAATCAATTACTAGAACAGCCGATACAACCGGTGATTATCAAAAGCTATCGCCACTATATTGATTTACAGCGTTTTAAAGGTACACTTGTGGAACCGCCGGGACAAAAACAATATGCTTTGTACCAAATGGCTGTCTTAGTATGGCTAACACAAACGAAGACCGGTGATTTGGATGAATTACATTTAACTAATCTGAACCATGCATTCTTTGCAGATGTCGCGCACAGAGGCACCGGGTTTTTAGCAAGGAATCAGTCGTTTTACAAACAAGACTTTGTGCGTTTCTTGCAAAAGAAAATCAAACAAAGCAATTTTTTGATTGTCAACCATGCATTTTTAGTACAAGAAACACAGCGAAAAGAACCATTGCTTCCAGCTAGTCCTTATTTGTTGATTGATGAAGTGCATCATTTGCCGGAAATTGCTGAAAAAGTAAATGACAAACGACTAAGTATTAACTACTTCCATAAACAAATCCAGCAGTTGGAAGAGCCGAATCAGTTATTTGACCGCATACAAAGTTATTTGCCGAAGGAACATGAAGCCTTACGCTGGTTGTCGATTTATCGAGAAGAACTCTTTGCGCTATGCGAAGCGCAGATTTGCGTGGCAGAGGGATTAATGAACTTAGTAAGCAGCAAGCAACCTAACGGACAATATCCAGAAGAAGTCATGATGACAAAAGAAATGTTGGATCAGCTGCCACTGGAATCTGGGACAGCAATGGATCACCTGCAACTTTTTTATCAAGAGATCCAACAACTACAATCACAAATGCGCTTGACTTTTGAGATTATCCAAGAAAGTTGGACTAACCAGATGCGGATCGATTTAGCAAGTTTATATAGCTTATTTGATCAATTAGACAAGCAATACTTGCTGATGGACCAATGGCTAGAAGATTGGCGAGATCATTTGATCCATTGGTTCGTTCCTGGGAATACAGCACAGCAGATGATTTTTCATCTCCATGATTTTCAAGCAGCTATGTTGCCGTCCACTGTGTGGTATCCACGATATGACCATATTCTTTATATTGGAGGAACGCTGAAGATCGGACCTAATCGACAGTATCTCTCTAAACGACTGGGCATTGAAGCAGCACCTCTTAAAGTGATTGCTTCTCCTTATGATTACGAGAAACAGGCAAGAATCTATGTGCCGAAAGAAGCACCTGCAGTCCATCAAGTCAGCAATCAAGCATATATCGATTATTTAGAAGCAGCACTCACAGGATTGATTGAACAAGAAGATCGGCCGATCCTTGTTTTATTCACTTCTCATGATGTTTTGCAAAAGGTATATCAGAAAATGCATTTGTCTATGCTAGAAAAAGGACGTGAAATTCTTGCTCAAGGATTTGGCGGAAGTCGGGAAAAACTTTTGAAACGCTTCATTTTGTCAGAAAAAAGCGTCTTATTTGGTGCTGACAGCTTTTGGGAAGGTGTAGATTTACCTGGAGATGCTTTACAGATTGTTGTAGTCACACGTTTACCCTTCGACAACCCGTTACGTCCCATGGTCAAAGCTAGGAATGCTTATCTGGAATCAGAGGGGATCAATCCTTTTTATCAGGAATCCGTACCTAAAGCAGCTTTGAAGTTACGCCAAGCATTAGGTCGTTTGATAAGGACGGAGACAGATCGTGGCGTATTACTTATTTTGGATCGGAGATTAGTCACTGCAAAATATGGTGCACGAATCATCCATGCATTACCGAAAAAAGTACCGATAAAAGAGCTAGCTATGGATGAAATCTATCAGGATCTCCATGAATTCTTAAAGAAAAATAAAGAAGGAAGTTAAAGGTGCCGTCTTTTTTCATCATTAAAATCTGCTATAATGAAAAGGAATGAAGATAAAGGAGCGACGACCCTTGAAGAAAAAACAGACAAAGGAAAAAACGATTAATCGCGTGTTGCTTGGCTTGATCGTGTTTTTATTAGCGGTCATCGTGATCAGCTCGATTTTTTACTTGCGTTCTAGTCGTCCGGCGGTCCAGGCGAAAAAAGAAGCAGTAGAAATCGCAAAGAAATATGCAAATCTCGAGGAAGCTGATCATTTTTACTGGTTTACTCGAAAGAAAACGTACTTTTCATTGACGGGTACGAATGATAAAGGAAAAGAAATCGCCGTTATCATTCCTAAATCTGGTGAAAAAGTAAAAGTATTGGATCAAACGAAGGGGTTGACTGAAAACGAAGCGAAACAAACAATTGCTACAGCTCATCCTGAAATCCAAATCGAAAAAGCAGCATTAGGAATGTACGATGATCAGCCTGTATGGGAAGTAGTAGGAAAAGAAACAAATGGAAAATTGAATTATTACCTGATTGGTTTTGAATCAGGAGATGAAGTCAAGACAATCAAAGGAATTTAATAGATAAAGGAATGAATGGGATGGAGTTATCAAAAAGAACGAAACGATTAGAACCATCTGTTACTTTGGCAGCTGCGGCAAAAGCCAAGGCGTTAAAAGCAAAAGGAAGAGATGTGCTGAGTTTGACTGTGGGAGAACCGGATTTTGCGACACCAGAAAACATCCAAGAAGCAGCAATCGAAGCAATCCGCAACGGAAAAGCTAGCTATTATACACCAACAGCAGGAATCCCAGAACTTCGGCGGGCGATCGTTGATTATCTGAAGAAAAATGATGGACTTGTCTATGAATCTTCACAAACGGTCGTAACAGATGGCGCGAAATTTGCTTTGTATACACTTTTTCAAACAATCTTGGACCCGCAAGATGAAGTCATCATTCCTGTGCCTTATTGGGTCAGTTACGGCGAGCAAGTGAAACTGGCAGAAGGCCTGCCTGTCTTTGTGAAAGGGAAAGAATCTAATAACTGGAAAGTTACTGTTGAACAGTTAGAACAAGCACGTTCAGGAAAAACAAAAGCCGTGATCATCAATTCGCCATCGAATCCGACTGGAATGATTTATAGCAAGAATGAACTGCAGGCAATTGGTGAATGGGCAGTAAAAAATGATATTTTGATAGTTGCTGATGATATTTATGGTCGTTTAGTTTATAATGGCAATGAGTTTACTCCAATTGCAACGATTTCAGAAGCAATCAAAAATCAGACCATCATCATCAATGGCGTGTCTAAGACCTATGCGATGACAGGCTGGCGCATCGGTTATGCGGTTGGGAATCCTGAAATTATCAATGGAATGATCGCTGTTGCTTCCCAATCAACTAGCAATCCGACCGCAGTCAGTCAATATGCAGCTGTTGAAGCATTGAAAGGCGAGCAAGATACAGTGGAAGAAATGCGGAACGCCTTTGAAGAACGCCTGAATACGTTATATCCGCTTGTGGCAGAACTGCCAGGTGTTTCTCTTGAAAAGCCGCAAGGAGCTTTTTATCTTTTTCCTAATGTAAAAGAAACGCTACGCATGTGTAAGTATGAGAATGTCACAAAATGGGTAGAAGATCTTTTAGAAGAAACAGGGGTAGCACTTGTGACTGGCGAAGGCTTTGGGGCACCAGAAAATGTCCGCATGAGTTATGCGACTGATCGTGCTACGTTAGAAGAAGCGGTACGCAGAATCAAGCAATTTATTGAGAGTAAAAGTCAAAATTAATCCTGAAGAAATTCAAGGAATATAAAAGGAGAGTCATACGTGGAACAAATTCAAATCATCGATTCGAAAAACCATGTGGGAGAAACAGTAACAATCGGCGCTTGGGTCGCAAATAAACGATCAAGCGGAAAAATTGCCTTTTTACAATTAAGGGACGGAACAGCCTTCTTCCAAGGGGTAGTGGTAAAAAGCGAAGTGCCAGAAGAAGTTTTCCAAACAGCTAAAAATCTGCACCAAGAAACATCTGTGCTAGTAACTGGAGAAATCCGTGAAGACAGCCGTTCAAAATTCGGTTATGAAATCGGGATTACAAATGTGGAAGTAGTAAGCGAGAGCCACGATTATCCGATCACACCAAAAGAACACGGAACAGATTTCTTGATGGATCATCGTCATTTATGGCTACGTTCTTCAAGACAACATGCGATCATGCAAATCAGAAATGAAATCATTCGTGCAACGTATGAATTCTTTAATCAACATCATTTTGTCAAAATCGATCCGCCAATCTTGACTGGTTCAGCACCAGAAGGCACAACGGATCTATTCGAAACAAACTACTTTGATCAAAAAGCCTATTTATCTCAAAGTGGCCAATTATATATGGAAGCTGCTGCTATGGCTTTCGGAAAAGTCTTTTCATTCGGTCCGACTTTCCGTGCTGAAAAATCAAAGACACGCCGTCACTTGATTGAATTCTGGATGATCGAACCAGAAATGGCCTTCACTCACCAAGAAGAAAGTTTAGAAGTACAGGAGCAATATGTAGCCTTCTTAGTACAAAATGTTTTAGATCATTGCGAATATGCATTGGATGTACTAGGACGAGACAAAGAAGTCTTAAAAACTTATACAAAATTGCCATTCCCTCGTATTACTTACGATGATGCAATCGAATTACTGAAGAAAAATGGATTTGATGACATCGAATGGGGTGAAGATTTTGGTTCACCTCATGAAACGTTCATTGCAAATTCATTCAAACAACCTGTCTTTATTCTAAACTATCCAAAAGCCATCAAGCCATTCTACATGAAACCACATCCAACAAGAGAAGACGTGGTGATCTGTGCAGATATGATCGCACCAGAAGGCTACGGTGAAATCATTGGCGGAAGCGAACGGGCAACGGACTATGATTTCTTGTTAGAACAAATCCGTAATCACGGTTTGGATGAAAAAGAATATTCATGGTACCTTGATTTACGTAAATACGGTTCTGTTCCGCACTCTGGTTTTGGTCTAGGTCTTGAACGAACAGTCACTTGGATTGCTGGTATCGACCATGTGCGTGAAGCTATTCCATTCCCACGTTTGTTGAACCGAATTTATCCATAAGAAGTGAAGAAAAAGCTGTTTAGTTTCGAGTAGTAAGAAAAATTTTGTGAAAATGGCTTTCCACATTTTTGCATAAATTTGGCTTAATACCGAGAAACTGGCTTTTGAACACCGTTTAAGGAAGAGGTTGTGAAATCAGTGCCTTGACCTGAGTATTAGAGAAACAAAACGGAAAAATAGCTTCTCATATTTTACCGTTTTTTGAGCTAATATCGAGGGTCAGCCGATTGAACACCGTTTATTCTAAAAAAGAACTGCGAACTCTCGCAGTTCTTTTTTTAAAATATGGCATAAAGGAAGTTTCCAACAGACAAGAGAAGAAAGCAAAAGAAATTGCTATTTGATTCACAAGGTTCTATAATGAAATCGCAATCAATCAAACATATACAAAGAAGGCGATTCAAATGGAAATTCGATTTGATGATGCTTCTGCTGCTGAAATAAAGCAGCATCTAGCACCTGAAAACAAACTAATATTAACATTCGAAGATGGAGTAGGTCCGTATTCTCAGCATGCAATGATCCACATGCAAGTTCAATTCACCCTTGGAATCATCGGATCAGATATGTCGACAGAAAGTTATGACCAATCTATCCCAAGCAATCTAGGAGAGATATTAGTAAAGGGATATTCGTTGGCAGACTTAGATGAGCATATGAATATACGTTTTGATGCTTCTCGTCATATTTAGAGTTTGACGGGCGACAGTGGGCTGATTGACGGAAACTTAGGTCTGATCGATTTCACTGAATCAAACAACGAAGGAATCAAGAAAAATCCGGCACGTTAAGAAAAAAGCATAAAAAACTAGGCACTTGCTGAGTATTCATCCAATCGTTTGAGGAAACTAGGCGGGTGTCTTTTTTTATACATCTATTTTCTCTTTCGTCTTGGTAGAGCTTATGGGATAATATAAAGAAGAAAATCGTCGTTTTATTCAAAAAGGAGTTTTTGACAAATGAAAACACGCGTGTTATTTATTGGTGACAGCATTACAGACGCAGGAAGAGACCGTTCAGAAGCAACGGATCTAGGTAAAGGGTATCCGCTTTTGATTGCCGGGAAACTAATCTCACAATATCCAACGATGGAATTTGAATGTATAAACCGTGGGATAGGAGGAGACAAAATTGCAGATCTGCAAGCACGCTGGCAAGAAGATTGTTTAGCTCTGCAACCTGATTATGTATCGATTTTGATTGGAATCAATGATACGTGGCATAATACTGGAGATCAAGCTATATTCGGCACTGAGAAATCTGTGCAGCAATTTGAATCCGTTTATCGAGAGTTACTAAATGAACTTCAAGCAGCTGGAATCTGCAATATCGTCTTAATGGAGCCTTTTGTACTTCCTGTGACAAATGATCGTTATGGGTGGCGCAAAGACTTAGACCCTAAGATCCAAACCGTTCGTAAACTCGCAAAAGAATATGGCACATTGCTGATTCCTTTAGATGGGATATTCAATGCTTTAGGAATCGCTTATGGTTTTTCGAAATATACAAAAGAAGATGGCGTGCATCCAACGATTGGCGGACACGAGATTATTGCACAAAGTTGGATAGATGCGATTTCCGCAGTTGATTTTTTTAGTGGAAATAAAAATGAACGAAAGAAAAGGGAGAAATGATGGAAATACGAAGGGCAGTAAAAGAAGATCTCCCTCAAATCAATCAGCTGATTACTGATCATCCAGAATCATTCGTAAAAGTAAAAACGGCAGCTGAACTACATGATAGGAATAAACTATTGATCGTTGCTGTAACAAAAGAAAACCGGATCATCGGTTTTGCGCAAGCAGATGAACAGCAATCAGAAGAACGGGTGGATCAGCGAGCAGCAGGAAAACTAATCCAACACACATTAGTAACAAAAGAAAAAACGGAAGAAATCCAAAAAAGATTTGCGGAATACTTGATGCTGGAAGCTAAAAAACGAAAAATCAAATCGTTTTTTGTCCAGTTCTAGTTCTAATTAAAAACAGTAATAAAAGGAGAAATACAATGAGTTGTTTAGGAAATGTCATCTGGTTCATATTTGGCGGACTAATTGGGGGTCTTAGCTGGTTAGCAGCAGGGGTACTTTGGTGTATCACGATCATTGGTATCCCTATCGGTATGCAGTGTTTTAAAATCGCCTCCCTTTCTTTTGCGCCTTTTGGCAAAGAAGTAATTTACCACCAGTCCGGCATGTCATTGATTGTCAACATCATCTGGCTGATCGTTTCAGGTCTCCCAATTGCTCTTGGACATGTCGTCAGCGGCATCCTTCTATGTATCACGATTATAGGGATACCATTTGCAAAGCAATCTTTCAAACTTGCTCGATTGGCGTTGATGCCATTTGGTGCAGAGATTATATAAGTCAGGATGTTCTAAAAGAGTGTCCTAAACATGTTTTATGAACGAGAGAACTGGATGAAACACAACTATCACGTGTTTGATCTGGTTCTTTTTATGTTTTGAAAACTCATTTTTTCTTTCGGATACCTTGACATATGAATGTACATTCATTTATAATTAGTTATGAAGAGATATTCATATGTTGAGGCGAGGAGGTCATTAAAATGAAAAGTTACAGATTAGAAGGTTTAGACTGTGCGAACTGTGCGATGAAAATCGAAAAAGGAGTCCAGCAAATCGATGGAGTCAAGGAAGCAACGGTAAATTTCACTTCTGGAAAACTAACGATTGACGTAGAGGAAGATCGATTAGCTGAGGTTGAACAGGAAACGAAAAAAGTAGTGAGGGAATTAGAACCAGATGTCAAGGTAACAGAAATAGACAAGGAAAAAGTATCTGAACATGGAAATGAAAAAGAGAGAAACACGCTGATCCGGATTTTATTTTCACTTGCAGGTATCGCTGTCTTGCTATTATTTGATTTTAATGAACCAGTTCGTTTGATAGGGTATTTATTGATTTATCTGCTGATAGGATATGATGTAGTGAAAAAAGCGGTGATGAATATCGTCAAAGGACAAATCTTTGATGAAAATTTCCTCATGTCTGTTGCTACAATCGGCGCTATGTTGATCGGTGAATATCCAGAAGCCGTAGCAGTGATGCTATTTTATCAAATCGGCGAATATTTCCAAGGATTGGCAGTCAATCATTCAAGAAAATCGATTCGTGAACTGATGGCTATCCGTCCAGAAACAGCGCACATACAGACAGCAGAAGGATTGATGACCGTGAATCCTGAAGACGTACGGATTGGTCAGTATGTACTTGTTAAGCCTGGTGAACGTGTACCGTTAGATGGAACGATCATCGAAGGAGAATCATTAGTCGATACATCCGCACTTACAGGTGAATCCGTTCCTAAATCTGTATATGTTGGCGAAACAGTATTAAGTGGATTTATCAATAAAAATAAACCATTTTTAATTCAAGTAGAAAAATCCTATGAAAATTCTACCATCAGTAAATTATTAGAATTAGTAGAAAATGCCAGCAGCAAAAAAGCACCTGCTGAAAATTTCATTACCAAATTCGCGCGATATTATACACCAGTCGTTGTAGGGCTGGCCGTCTTATTGGCTGTTTTACCTCCAATAGTTTCTGGAGCGGCGTTTTCTGAATGGATCTACCGGGCGTTGACGTTTTTAGTGATCTCATGTCCATGTGCATTAGTGATTTCCGTACCCCTTAGTTTCTTTGGTGGGATCGGCGGAGCAAGTAAAATTGGTGTATTAATAAAAGGTTCAAATTATTTGGAATTGCTTGCACAAACTGAGACAGTGGTATTCGATAAAACTGGCACATTAACGAAAGGCGACTTTTCGATCCAGACGATCGATTCAACAGGAATTGATCCAAAGAAATTTATGCAATATGTTGCAAGTGCAGAACAGTTTTCTACACATCCGATTGCGCAATCCGTTTTAGAAGGCTACGAAGGTCCGCTTTTACCGGCAACAAATATCCAAGAATTTGCAGGTGAAGGGATCTTAGCTGAAGTTGACAGCAAACAAATATTAGTAGGTAATCACAAATTGATGGAAAGGTTTGAAATCTCTTTTCCTTCAAGTCAAGAAATCGGTACATTGCTTTATATAGCAATCGACCAAAGTTATAGTGGTTATCTTGTCATTGCGGATACCTTGAAAGAAGATGCCGTAGACGCATTGGTTCAACTAAAACAGGCTGGTGTCAAGCACACAGTCATGTTGACAGGTGATTCGAAAAAAATCGCTGATCATATCGGGAAGCAAGTTGGCGTGGACAAGATATACAGTGAATTACTCCCAGAAGATAAAGTACAGCGGTTAGAGGAAATCTTACAAAGAAGCAATAAAAAGACCGCCTTTGTCGGAGATGGAATCAACGATGCACCAGTGCTAGCAAGAGCAGATGTAGGGATTGCAATGGGTGGGTTAGGAAGCGATGCTGCAATTGAAGCAGCAGATGTAGTCATCATGAACGATCAACCATCGAAGATTGCAGATGCGATCCGGTTAGCAAAGAAAACATTGAAGATCGTCAAGCAGAACATTGTTTTTGCTATTGGGATAAAAATATTGGTACTTGCCTTAGGTGCTTTTGGTTTTGCAACAATGGGAGATGCAGTATTTGCAGATGTCGGGGTAACAGTCCTAGCTGTTTTGAATGCCATGCGAAGCTTACATGTAAAAAATAAATATTGACCAGTAGAGAGGACGAATGAACGTCCTCTTTTTTTATACCTTTTTCTTAATAAAAGAATACAAAGAAAATGGCTAAGATTATAAAATAACTGATGTTTTTAATTTTGCAGAAAATTCAAAATTGCTTTAAATACAATAAAATCAATGAAATCAAAGAAAACAACTCCTTTTTTTGATGGAAAAAATATGAAAAAATGATGTGTATTAAATAAAAGAATACACACATAAAATAACGCTGTCTTGTAAGTTTGTTAAAAATTGAATATGATTACATTTGGTTAACAAATTTTTATTATAAAGGAGAGAACGAATGAACAATAAACAATTACGCTGGTTCACTGTTGCGTTAATTGCATTCAACATGGTTTGGGGCATGGGGAATGTAGTTAATAACTATGCCCAGCAAGGAGTATCAGTTGTCACCTCTTGGCTATTGATTCTAGCCATTTATTTCATTCCATACGCATTGATCGTTGGACAATTAGGCTCAGCCTTCAAGGATAGTAAAGGAGGCGTCAGTTCATGGGTCGAAAATACGACATCCAATAAACGGCTGGCATATTATGCTGCTTGGACTTACTGGGTCGTGCATATTCCTTATTTGGCACAAAAACCTCAAGCCATCCTGATTGCAGGGGGTTGGGCGGTCCAAGGAAACGGAAATATCGTAAATACGATGTCAGTCCAAATGGTAGCAGTTATTTCACTTATTATATTTCTTGCCTTTTTATATTTATCAACAAAAGGACTTTCTACGTTGAAAGTGATCGGCGGATTAGCCGGAACAGCGATGTTCGTCATGTCGATCTTATTTATTCTTTTAGCAGTAACGGCGCCGTTCATCAACCCAACGATGGAATTTGCCACACCGCATATGAATCAAGTGAAAACATATATTCCAACCTTTGACTTCAGTTATTTCACAACCGTCTCTATGTTAGTATTTGCAGTTGGAGGAGCGGAAAAAATATCCCCTTATGTCAACTCTACAAGAAACCCTGCAAAAGAATTTCCTAAAGGGATGATTTTCTTAGCAGCAATGGTAGGGATTTGTGCTGTATTAGGTTCAGTCGCAATGGGCATGCTGTTTGCTAGCGATAATATTCCTAAAGACTTGATGGCAAATGGGGCATACAGTGCTTTTCAAATTTTAGGTAATTACTATGGTATCGGTAACTCATTGATGATTATTTACGCATTGACAAATATGATCGGACAAATCTCCGCATTAGCCTTTTCAATCGATGCACCGTTAAAAATCTTGTTAGCAGATGCAGATCCAGAATTCGTACCAAACTGGCTACGTAAACGTAGTCATAAAGGTACATTAGTAAACGGCTATCTTTTGACAGGTATCCTAGTAGGAATCATTATTTTGCTGCCAATCTTCGGTATCAAAGATATGAATGAATTAGTTAAATGGTTGACGAACTTGAACTCAGTTGTTATGCCAATGCGTTACCTATGGGTATTCTTGGCGTATATGATGTTGAATAAAGCTTATAAGAAATTCAATTCTGAATATAAATTTGTCAAAAATCCAAAAATCGGGTTTATCTTCGGTGCTTGGTGCTTTGCCTTCACTGCGTTCGCCTGTATCTTAGGAATGGTGCCAAAAGTAGATTACACTGCGGATCCTAAAGCATGGTGGTTCCAGCTATTCACGAATATCATCACACCAATCGTCTTGATCTTATTAGGCATGATCTTGCCGGCCATCGCTCGTCGAGACAAAAATAAAGAAATCACTGAGCCAGAAACTGTGGTTCAGCCTTAAAATAAAATTACTTCTTGCAAGAGTTGGCGTGTAGAGCCAACTCTTGTTTTTTTGTGGCGTTATAAATGGTATGATCGAACCAAATTGCAAAGAAAAGTGAGGGAGGAAAATGAAGATCATCGTGATTGGACAAAGTGGGTCGGGAAAATCGACCCTCGCAAGGAAGATCAAAGAAATCACGGGCTTTCCGCTACTGCCGCTAGACCTTTTATGGCATACAACAGATTACAGTATTCAGGCAAAACAGTGGTTTTTGCAAGAACAACAAACGTTTATGGTATCTAATCCGTCATGGATCGTTGAAGGAAATTATACTTCTACGTTAGAAGAGAGAATCAAAGAAGCAGATAAAATCATTTGGCTTAAAGTGCCGCGTTATGTCGCCATCTACCGAGTAGTTTGGCGTTCTCTAAAAAGAAAGATAAACAAAAAATCACGGCCAGATATGCCTGAAGCATTTACAGAGAAACTAAATAGGGAATACGTAGAATTTTTGTCTTTTATCTGGCATTTTGAAGAAAACAATGAACCGAAAATACAGCAGCTGATCCAAGAAAACCATGCACGAAACAAACTGATCATCCTTAAAACAAGAGGGGAAAAACAAGAATTTTTAACTAAATTGAAAATAGAGAGCAAAAATAATTGACAGTTTTTGTTTACAAGTGTAATCTGTATTCATAAGTTATTGATTACATTTGTAAACGAAAGGTGTGAAATAAGTGGAGAAAGTCAAAACGCCGGTAAAAATCAGCGATTCAGAATGGGAGATCATGCGGGTTATTTGGACACTTGGACAGACGACTGCTCAAGAAATCACGCAGATCTTAGCTGATTCGATGGATTGGAAATCAGCAACGATCAAAACTTTGTTGGGACGTTTGGTAAAAAAAGAAGTGATCTGGACAGAACAAGAAGGAAAAAAATTCATTTATCATCCAGCTGTCTCAGAGATGGAAACAGTTCGTAGTGCGACGGAAAATCTTTTTTCCCATATCTGTGCAAAAAGGATTGGAGAGACGATTGCGGATCTAGTAGAAGAAGCTACTTTGACTCAAGAAGATATCAATGAAATCTTGAAACAATTAGAACAAAAGCAACCAGTCGAAACAATCGAATGCAACTGTATCCCAGGTCAATGTGAATGTAAACAACATCAATAGGAGGAAGAAAAAATGAAACAACAATTTTCAATCGAAGGTATGAGCTGCAATCATTGTGTTGCAAGAGTCGAAGAAGCGGTAAGCGCACTTGACGGCGTACAGAAAGTAAAAGTGAACTTGAAAAAAGCAAACGGTACAGTCAAGTTTGATGAAACAAAAGTCCAATCCGAAAAGATCTGTCAAGCAATCAATGGATTGGGATATAAAGCAGAGGTGATTTGATGGCAGCAGCAGAAACCAAAATGGACACATTCGTCATTACAGGTATGACTTGTGCAAATTGTTCTGCTAGGATCGAAAAAGAGCTGAACGGACAACCTGGTGTTGTCAATGCCACAGTCAACTTGGCCACTGAAAAAGCAAGTGTCAAATATGAAGGGACGACCACTGAAAAATTAATCCGAAGCGTAGAGAATATCGGCTATGGTGCGATTTTGTACGATGAAGCCCATAAACAAAAAATTGCGGAAGAAAAGCAAGCATATTTGAAAAAAATGCTATTCGATCTTGTATTGAGTACGATTTTGACTTTGCCATTGATGCTGTCAATGATTGCCATGATGTTGGGGAGCCATGCGGCAATTGTTCACTTTTTTCATCTGCCAATCGTTCAGTTAGTTCTGTCTACACCTGTCCAATTTTATGTTGGTGCTCGTTTTTATAAAGGGGCGTATCATGCAATCAAGACGAAAGCACCAAATATGGATGTACTGGTAGCAATCGGAACATCAGCTGCTTTTGCATTGAGCATTTACAACGGATTTTTCCGTGGACATCCCCAAGATCTTTATTTTGAAAGCAGCAGTATGATCATCACGTTGATTTTGCTCGGCAAATATTTGGAACATACAGCAAAAACGAAAACAGGTAATGCAATCAAACAATTGATGTCTCTTCAAACAAAAACAGCTCAAGTAATAAGAAACGGTAAAGAAGAAACGTTAGCGATTGAAGAAGTCGTCGTTGGCGATCAGCTAGTCATCCGTCCTGGTGAGCAGATCCCAGCAGATGGTCGAATCATTTCAGGAAGTAGTGCGATCGATGAAAGTATGCTTACTGGCGAAAGTCTTCCTGTAGAAAAGAATCCAGATGACACACTCTTTGGCGGAACAATCAATACGAATGGTCTGCTTCATATGGCAGTCACACAAGTTGGTAAGCAGACAGTTTTAGCTCAAATCATCCAAATGGTGGAAGACGCTCAAGGAAGCAAAGCACCAATTCAAAAAATCGCGGATCGAATCTCAGGGATTTTTGTTCCGATCGTTTTAGTCATTGCATTCATCACGCTAGTGGCGACAGGATTGATCACCGGTGATTGGCAACTTGCATTGATCCATAGTGTCTCTGTATTAGTCATTGCGTGTCCATGTGCATTAGGTTTAGCAACTCCAACAGCTATCATGGTAGGAACGGGTGTTGGCGCACGAAACGGAATCTTAATTAAAGGCGGAGAAGCATTAGAAGCAGCTGCTCACTTAGACAGCATTGTTTTGGATAAAACTGGAACGATTACAGAAGGAAAGCCCAAAGTTACAGATCTAGTCGGTTCTAAAGAAGTCCTATCTATTTTTTATACTTTAGAACAAGCTTCTGAACATCCACTAGGTAAAGCAATCGTGGAATACGGAAAACTGCAAGAAGCAGCAACATACGATATGATCGATTTTACAGCTCATCCAGGTGCTGGAATCAGCGGTACGATTAACGGAGTACGCTATTTTGCGGGTACACGTAAACGATTAATTGAATTGAGCCTATCATTTGATGAATACCAAGAACACGCGTTAGAATTAGAACAGCAGGGAAAAACAGTCATGTTTTTAGCTGATGAAAAGCAAGTAATCGGGCTGATTGCCGTGGCAGATCAAATCAAACAAGAAGCCAAACAAGCAATCAAGCAGTTACAGGATAAAGGATTAGATGTCTTTATGCTGACAGGAGACAACAAACTGGCAGCCGAAACGATCGGTAAACAAATGGGTATTGATCCAATGCACATCTTTGCCGAAGTACTTCCAGAGGATAAAGCAGCCTATGTGGAAAAACTGCAGAAAGATGGCAAAAAAGTCGGTATGGCAGGCGATGGAATCAATGATGCGCCAGCTCTCGCATTAGCTGATGTTGGTATGGCAATGGGAAGTGGAACGGACATCGCGATGGAAACAGCAGATGTAACGCTGATGAATAGTAGTTTGGCATCCATTGCTCAAACAATCGAGTTGTCTAGAATGACATTGAGAAAAATCAAACAAAATCTTTTCTGGGCTTTTGTCTATAATACGATTGGCATTCCTTTTGCTGCATTAGGCTTTTTGAATCCAATCATTGCAGGAGGAGCGATGGCGTTTAGTTCCGTCAGTGTATTGTTGAACTCCCTGAGCTTAAATCGGCACATGAAAAAGTAAGAGAAGGGATGGAGTAAAAATGAACGGGAACGATATGGAGAAAAAACAGGAGCATAAAAAAGAAGCAGGAAACAAAGAAAGTGCTCATTCAAACGAAAAACAGATGGAGATGAAGCATGACCATAGCCAGATGGACCATTCAATGCATATGGAACATAACCATGGAGATATAGCGGACAGCAAAGAAATGGACCATTCGATGCACATGGATCACGATCATGGCGGTATGGATCATTCCATGCACATGGGGAATTTCAAACAAAAATTTTGGCTATCGCTTATCCTAGCTATCCCAATCATTCTTTTTTCACCGATGATGGGAATGGAATTTCCCTTCCAAATAACATTTCCTGGTTCAGATTGGCTCGTACTGATCTTAGCAACTATACTGTTTATCTATGGCGGACAGCCATTTTTAAGCGGAGCAAAAATGGAATTGAAACAAAAAAGTCCTGCTATGATGACGCTGATCGCGATGGGGATTACAGTTGCATATATTTATAGTGTCTATTCGTTTATCGCGAATCTGATCAATCCTCATACGCACGTCATGGATTTCTTCTGGGAATTAGCTACATTGATCGTCATTATGTTGCTAGGTCACTGGATCGAAATGAACGCTGTTTCGAATGCCAGCAATGCTTTACAAAAACTAGCAGAATTACTGCCAGAATCAGTGAAACGCTTGACGAAAGAAGGAAAAGAAGAGACAGTCTCACTAAAAGAAGTAAAGGAAGGCGATCATTTGATCGTCCGTTCCGGTGACAAAATGCCAACAGATGGTGTTATCTTGAAAGGTGAAACAATCGTTGATGAATCAGCTGTGACTGGCGAATCAAAAGGAATCAAAAAACGAGCCAATGACAAAGTGATCGGCGGTTCTATCAATGGGGATGGAACGATCGAAATCGAAGTAACTGGAACTGGTGAAAATGGGTATCTAGCGAAGGTTATGGAAATGGTGCGAAAAGCACAAGGAGAAAAATCTAAGCTAGAGTCATTATCAGACAAAGTGGCAAAATGGCTGTTTTATGTTGCCTTAACTGTCGGTATCTTGGCATTTATCGCATGGTTGTTCTTGACAGATCTTCCTAATGCATTGGAACGCATGGTGACTGTCTTTATCATCGCCTGTCCTCATGCTCTAGGTTTAGCTATCCCATTAGTTGTTGCTCGTTCCACATCGATCGCCGCTAAAAACGGATTGCTATTGAAAAACCGCAATGCACTGGAGCAAGCCAATGATTTAGATGTGATCATGTTGGACAAAACCGGGACACTGACAGAAGGAAAATTTACGGTAACGGGTGTCGAAGTTCTTGATGATGCGTTCAATAAAAATGAAATCCTTCAATATTTAGGAGCATTGGAAGCGAATGCCAATCATCCATTGGCTGTTGGCATTATGAATTATTTGAAAGAACATGAAATCAAGCCTTATCAAGCCGAAAATCTAAAAAATCTTTCAGGAGTTGGGCTAGAGGCAACAGTCAAAAACCAACAAGTGAAAATAGTTAATGAAAAAGAAGTTGAGCGTCTCGGATTAAACGTAGAACAAGCATTATTGAAACCTTACCAAGAACAAGGAAATACCATCAGCTTCCTGATTTTAGAAAATCATCTAGCTGCAATCGTTGCTTTAGGTGACGTAGTAAAAACAGAAGCAAAAGAGTTTATCCGAACATTGAAGGAAAGGAAAATCACTCCAGTCATGCTTACTGGCGACAATAAAAATGCTGCTCAAGCAGTAGCAGATTATTTAGGAATCGAAGAATATTACGGCGGTTTATTACCAGATGATAAAGAAGCTGTTGTCCAGAAATATCTTGACCAAGGGAAAAAAGTAATCATGGTGGGTGATGGGATCAATGATGCGCCAAGTTTAGCCCGTGCTTCTATTGGGATGGCAATAGGTGCAGGAACAGATATCGCGATCGATTCTGCGGATGTCGTCTTGACAAACAGCGATCCAAAAGATATTTTGCATTTCCTTGATTTAGCTAAGCAAACGCGAAAGAAAATGATCCAGAACCTCTGGTGGGGAGCAGGGTACAATATTCTCGCAATCCCACTAGCAGCCGGAATACTTGCACCAATTGGTATCCTATTAAGTCCAGCAGTTGGTGCTGTCTTGATGTCGTTAAGTACGGTAGTCGTAGCGCTGAATGCTTTGACATTGAAAATCAAATAATAATGAAAAACATACTAAGATTAGAGGGGAACATCAT